>CAZBZH010000060.1:396-13004 GCA_964496265.1 uncultured Acidobacteriota bacterium
TTTCCTCCCGGGACCGTGCTCGCCGACCGCTACCGGGTGGTCGGCCTGCTGGGTCGCGGAGGGATGGGGGAGGTCTATCGGGCCGACGACCTCAAGCTGGCGCGCCCCGTCGCCCTCAAGTTCCTGCCCGAGGCGATGGAGCGGGACCCGGGGCGGTTGGCCCGCTTCCTCAACGAGGTGCGGACCGCGCTCGCGGTAACCCATCCCAACGTCTGCCGGGTCCACGACATCGGCGAGACCGGCGGGCGCCACTTCCTCAGCATGGAGTACGTCGACGGCGAGGATCTCTCGACCCTGTTGCGGCGGGTCGGCCACCTGCCGGAGGACCGGGCGATTCGCGTCGCGCGCCAGCTCTGCGCCGGTCTGGCCGCGGCCCACGGCCAGGGGGTGCTGCACCGGGACCTGAAGCCGGCCAACGTGATGATCGACGGCCGCGGTGAGGTCAAGATCGCCGACTTCGGTCTGGCCGGCGCGGCGGATCAGTTCGAAGGGCGGGAGATCCGGGTGGGGACCCCGGCCTACATGGCACCGGAACAGCGCGCAGGCCGGGAGGTCACCCGGCGCAGCGACATCTATGCCCTGGGGCTGGTGCTCTACGAGTTGTTCTCGGGGCGCGCGGCCTTTCCCGGGCACACCGCCGAGGAGATCGCCCGCCGGGAGGACGCCCAGCCACCGAGCCTGACGTCGTTGATCGACGGGCTCAATCCGGCGGTTGCCCGCATCGTCGACCGCTGCCTGGCGCCGAACCCCGAGGATCGTCCGGGCTCGGCGATGGCGGTGTCGGCGGCGCTACCCGGCGGAGACCCGCTGGCCGCGGCGCTGGCGGCCGGGGAGACCCCGTCGCCGGAACTGATCGCCGAGGCGGGGGCGTCTTCGGGGCTCTCGACGCGCGCGGCGCTGCTGGCGTTGCTGACGATCATGGTCGCCGGGGTCTTCGCGCTGACGGTGACCTCCACGCGGACCCTGGTCGGCCATGCGGGTTTGACCCTGTCCAACGACGTGCTGATCGATCGGGCGAGCCAGGTGCTGGAGCTCGCCGGCTACGAAGATGAGGCGACCCACCGGAACCATACCTGGGTCGCCAACTGGAGCTGGTACAGCCAGATCCGCCGCTCCGGGCTCTCCGGGGAGCGCTGGCGGCAACTCCGGGAGCCGCGGCCGGCGGCGATGCTGTTCGTGCTGCGCACCAGCCGTTTCCCGCTGCTGCGCACCAACAAGGCGGCGGTGGGCAACTGGATCGGCGATCCACCCGCGTTCGGCGCCGGCATGATCGACATCTGGCTGACCCCCGACGGCCGGCTCGACGGCTACGCCCGCACGCCGGACTACAACGAGGTCAACGACCGGGACGAAGGGGCGCCCGGCGCCACCGTCGACTGGACGCCCTGGTTCGAGGCCGCGGGGCTCGATCCGTCGGCCTTCGAGCCGGTCGAGCCGGAGCTGCGACCCCGGTCCTTCGCCGACCGGCGCTACGCCTGGAGCGGGCGAGAGGCCCATCGTCCCGACGCCGAACTACGGGTCGAGGCTGCCTCTCAGCGCGGCCACCCGATGCTGTTCACCCTGGTCGACCCGTGGGAGCGGCCGGTGGCCCAGGGTGAGCCGGAGCCGGTGCCTTTCATCGACCGGGTCGACGACTGGATCGAGGACGCGCTGTTCCTGTTCGCGCTGATCGGCGCCGGCTTCGTCGCCGTACGCAACGTGCGCCTCGGCCGGGGAGACCATCGCACCGCGCTGCGCTTCGGCATCTACCTGGCGCTGGTGCGCCTGGTCTGGCTCGTGGCGGCCGATCACCAGGGCTGGATGGACGAGATCAACCTGTTGCGCGCCCATCTGGCCTGGTCCGCCTATCGGCTGGCCATCTCCTACGTGTTCTATCTGGCACTGGAGCCCTACGCCCGCCGTTTGTGGCCCGGCATGCTGGTTTCCTGGGTCCGCCTGTTCTCCGGACGGTTGATGGATCCCCGGGTCGGTCGGGATGTGTTGATCGGCCTGGGTGCCGGCGCGGCGATCGCCCTGGTGCAGGGCCTGACCGAGACGCTGCCCGAATGGCTCGGCCTTCCCGGCTACGGGCTGCGGGGGGACTTCTGGTCCTACGAGAGCCTGCGGGGCGTCCGCTCCGCGGTAGTCGGTATCTTCGGCATGCATGCCACCGCCGTGCTCAACGCCATGATCGCGTTCCTGGTGTTCCTGGTGACCCACCTGCTGGTGCGGCGCCTGGCGATCTCGGTGGTGATCGTCACGCTCCTGACCTCGATCATGTTCAACCCGGGGTCGGGCAATCTGGGTCCCTACCTGCTCGGCTACGCGATCAACATCACCATCTTCTGGATCCTGTTGCTGCGCGCCGGCGGCCTGTTGCCGATGATGCTGGCTTTCACCGTCAACGCCTGGCTGACCGAGATCCGGGTGACCTCCGAGTTCGGTGCCTGGCACGCCCTGCCGATGTGGTGCGTGGTGGTGGCGATGGCGGCGCTGGCCATCTGGGGTTTCCGCGCCGCCACATCAGGGCCGGTCTCGCTGCGCGGCGAGCTGCACGGAACCTAACCGGGCACTCCGGCCCCGGCCGCCGCCCCCAGCGGCGTTGCCGTTACATCCCCTCGTAGTGCGGACCGCCGCCCCCCTCGGGCGGAACCCAGCGAATGATCTGGTACGGATCCATGATGTCGCAGGTCTTGCAGTGCACGCAGTTGGAGGCGTTGATCTTGAGCTGCTTCTTGTCGCCTTCGTCGCCGGTCATCTCGTAGACCGCCGCGGGGCAGAAGTACTGGCAGGGGTTGCCGTACTCCTCGGCGCAGCGGGTCGAGCAGACGTCGGTGTCCTCGACGATCAGGTGCGACGGCTGGTCCTCCTCGTGGCGGGTGCCCGAGTGGTAGACGTCGGTGGCCTTGTCGAAGGTCAGGGTGCCGTCGGGCGCCGGCGCCTCGGGGCCCTTGGCCGGAAGCTGCGAGAGCTTGGCGTAGTGCTCGTGGCCGGCGGTGTTGCTGTAGCGGTCGCGCAGGCCGCGGCCGCCGGTCAGGAACTGCAGCCCGGCGTGGAACAGCCCGCTCCACAGGCCGTTCTTGAAGCCCTGGTGGAAGTTGCGCGCCTTCCACAGCTCATCCTTGGCCCAGCTCTGTTCGAAGCGTTCCTTGTACGAGGCCAGGGTCGCCGCCGAGGTGTCGCCGCACTTGAGCGCCTCGAAGACCGTCTCCGCCGCCAGCATCCCCGACTTGATCGCCAGGTGAATGCCCTTGAGGCTCTGGCCGTTGAGGAACCCGGCGGAGTCGCCGCTGATCAGCGCGCCGTCGACGTAGGGGCGGGGCATCGCCCAGTAGCCCCCTTCGGGGATCGTCTTGGCGCCGTAGCGGATCAGCTTGCCCCCGTCGAGCACGTTGGCGATCAGCGGGTGACGCTTGAACTCCTGGAACGCCTGGTGGGGATCGAAGCGCGGGTCCTTGTACTCGAGGCCGCAGACCAGGCCGATCGAGACCCGCTCGTCGTCGATGCCGTAGAGCCAGCCGCCGCCGAAGATGTCGTTCCCCAGCGGGTGGCCCATGGTGTGCCAGACCTGGCCGGCCTTCACCCGGCCCGCGGGCACGCTCCAGACCTCTTTCACGCCCAGGGCGAAGACCTGGGGGTTGCTCTCCCGGTCGAGACCGAAGTCGCGGATCAGCCCCTTGGTCAGCGAGCCGTGAGGCCCCTCGGCCAGCACCGTGACCTTGGCGCGGAGCTCGTAGCCCGCCTGGAAGTTCTCTTTCTGCTTGCCGTGCTTGTCGATGCCCTTGTCGTCGGTGATCACGCCGCAGACCTTGTTGTCCTCGACGATCAGCTCCGACCCGGCGAAGCCGGTGAAGATGTTGACCTCTTTCTCTTCGGCCTTGCCGCCGAGCCACTGGACCAGCTTGGCCAGGGAGACGACGTACTTGCCGTGGTTCTTCAGCGGCGGCGGGGTGATCGGCGCGCGGAAGGCGCTCTTCCTGGTCATGAAGTAGACCGAGTCGCTGGAGACCGGCGCACCCATCGGCGCGTCGAGCTGGTCGAGGTCGGGGAACAGCTCACGCAGCCCCCGGGGGTTCATCACGGCGCCCGACAGCGAGTGCATGCCGAGCTCCTCCCCCTTTTCGATCAGGTAGATCTCCTCGGCACTCAGCTCCGGGCCGTTGCCCGCGGTGTTGTGCTCCTCGATCAGCTGGGCCAGCCGGATGGCGCAGGCCAGCCCCGAAGGGCCGCCTCCGACGATCAGGACGTCCCCTTCGAGTTGTTCCCGTTCGATCGCTTCGCCGCCGCTCACGGTCAGCCTTCGAGGGTGGCGAGCATCGCCGGGACGACTTCGAACAGATCGCCGACGATGCCGTAGTCGGCAATCTCGAAGATCGGCGCGTTCTTGTCCTTGTTGACCGCCACGATGGTGTTGGCGCCCTTCATCCCGACCACGTGCTGGATCGCACCGGAAATGCCGAGGGCGATGTAGAGCTTGGGCGCGACCGTCTGGCCTGAGCTGCCGATCTGGCGCTCCATCGGCAGCCAGCCCTCGTCGCAGACCGGCCGCGACGCCGCGACCTCGCCGCCCAGGGCCTGGGCCAGCTTCTCCATCTGATCCAGTGCCTCGGCGGACTTGATGCCGCGGCCGACGGCCACGACGATCTCCGCCTTGGACAGATCGACCGCCTGCTTGCCTTCGCGGAAGGGCTCTTCCGGCTTGCTGCGGATCGCCGAGGGATCGACCTGGGCGGCGACGTTCTCGATCGCCGCCGGGACGTCTCCCTGCTCCACGGCGTCGGCCCGGTAGGCGCCCGCCTGGAAGCTGACGAAGTGCGGGCCGTCTCCCTCGGGCACCACGTCCGCCTGGGTCTTGCCCTGGAACATCTGGCGCATGAAGGTCGGCTTGCCGCCGTCGACGCTCATGCCGACGCAGTCGGCGATCATGCCGCGGCCGCTCCGCGCCGAGAGCTTGGGCGCGAAGTCCCGCACCTGGTAGGTGTGGGGCAGCAGCACGTAGTCCGGCTTGATCTCTTTCACCAGCGCGTCGAGGGCCATGGTGAAACCGTCGGGGGTGTAGGGCTCGAGGGCCTCGTGGGTCACGGTCACCAACCGGCTGCATTTGGCCGCAGCCAACTCACCGGCGGGACCGTCGACGCCGTTTCCGGGGAGCGCCACCGTCAGTTCGGCGCCGAGGGCGGCGGCGAGCTGCTGGCCGGCGGCCACGGTCTCGAGACTTTGCGGGTGCAGGGCACCCTGTCGCACTTCGCAGATCGTCAGGATCGTCGCCATCACAGCACCCGCGCGTCGTTTTTGAGTTTCTGGATCAGGGCCTCCGCCGCCTGGGGCGCGTCCCCTTCGATGAATTCGGTCTGCTTCTGCTTTTCGGGCACGTAGACCTTGGTGGTCGCCTGCGAAGCGTCGGCCGCAGAGCCGGGCTCGACCTTGTCGGTCTTTTTCTTCTTGGCCGCCATGATGCCCTTGAGGCTGGCGTAGCGCGGCTTGTTGATGCCCGACTGGATCGAGAGCACCGACGGCAGCGGCAGGGTGACCCACTGGAACCAGCCGCCCTCGAGCTCCCGCTTGACCCGCAGCGACTGATCCTGGACCTCGATGTCCATGATCACCGTGGCGTGGGCCCGGTCGAGCAGCTCGGCCAGGATCACGCCGGTCTGGCCGAAGCCGTGATCGTCGGACTGCAGGCCGGTGAGGATCAGGTCGAAGTTTTCATCCCGGGCCGCGCCGGCCAGGGTCGAGGCGACCTGGAAGGGGTCGAGCTTGTGGTAGCCCGCATCATCGACGTGGATCGCCCGGTCGGCGCCCTTGGCCAGGGCGGTCTTGACCATCTGGGAGACCCGCGCCGGGCCGAGGGTCAGCACCACGACCTCGCCGCCGTGCTTCTCCTTGAGCAGCAGGGCCGCCTCGAGGGCGTAGTCATCCGGCTCACAGATCTCGTAACTCAGGTCCTCTTCACGGACCCAGGTGCCCTCATCCGCGATCCGGATCGGGGCATCCTTGGCCGGAACCTGCTTGAGACAAACTCCGATCTTCATGGCATTTCCTTAGATAGATTTGAAGGCCGAAATGGTAGCAGAGCGGCCGGAAATCCCCAGCCGGGGCACGGGCGGGAAAGGGGAGTCCGGCGGGGAGCGGGCTCCGGGCCGGAGCCGAGGGCCGGGGTCGCCGGGGCGGCTCAGGCCTGGTCGGCGCCCTCGCCGGAGGCGTCGCCGTCCTTCGGGGCCGCCTCGTCGCCGGAATCGGGCTGGCAGGCCTTGAACAGCAGCACTTCCCGGCCGTTATCCCGGTGCTCGACGTGGTCCATCAACTCATGCATCAGGAAGAGGCCGCGGCCGTGGTGCAGGAACAGGCGGTCGGCGCCACGGGGATCGGGCACCTCGCCGGGGTCGAAGCCCTGGCCCTGATCGCGGATCGAAACCAGCACGCCCCCTTCGGCGGCGGCGAAGACCCGCAGGGTCACCCGTTTGTTGTCATCCTGCTTGTTTCCGTGGATCACGGCGTTGGCCAGGGCTTCCCGCAGGGCGATCTCCAGATCGGTCTTGCCGTCGGACAGGCCGCCGACCTCATCCACGATCTGCATCACCCGCCGCACCGCGTCGCCGATGGCCGGACGGGTGCTGGGCAGCTTCTCGTGGATGCGCAGCACGTAGCTCTCCCGGTCCTCGAGGACCTCGGGCAGCTCGTAATCGCCGCTGTTGCCGCTTTCCGTCACCCACCTACCCCATGTCTTGCCGGCCGTCCGGCTGGCGCCGATCCCTGGCTCAGCCAAACGCCTTATCCCGGTGCCGGGTTGCGACCGACTCGCGGCCCAGTGGCTCCAAGGTGAACGCCGTTAGCATACCGTGTTACGGGCCCGGCCGCCGACGGGTTGCGCCCCGGAGGCCCCTGAGGGCCCATCGAACCCCCCTCGACCGCCCCTCGAGGTTCCTCGGGGCTGCTAAGCTGCGCCTCGCCGCGGAGGAAACCCGGCCGGAGGAGAGCATGCCCGAGCGCTACTGGTTGATGAAATCCGACCCCGATACCTACGGCCTGGAGCACTTGCAGAAGGAGCCGCGCAAGACCACCTGCTGGGACGGCGTGCGCAACTTCACTGCCCGCAATCTGTTACGGGACGAGGTGCAGAAAGGGGACGGGGTGCTGTTCTACCACTCCCAGGAGAAGCCCCCGGGGGTGGTGGCCATCGCCCGGGTGGTCAAGGCGGGTTATCCGGACCCCAGCCAGTTCGATCCGGCCGACAAGTACCACGACGCCCGGTCCGACCCGGACAACCCCCGCTGGTACGCGGTGGACATCAAGCTGGAGAAGGTGCTGCCCCAACGGGTCGACCTCCCGGACATGCGGGAGAACCCGAAACTGGCCGAAATGGGCCTGCTGCGCAAGGGCAACCGGCTCTCGGTCCAGCCGGTGACCCGGGCCGAGTGGAAGCAGGTGCTGAAGATGGGCGGCCTGAAGGGCTAGTTCTCGGGGCTCCTGGCCCCGCAGCTCCTGGCCCCTAGGGCTCCAGGGCGTCGATCCGGGCGGCGCAGATGAAGTCGTTCAACGACAGCCCACCGATCGAGTGGGTGTTGAAGTTCACCTGACAGTAGTTGTAGCCCAGCGCCATATCCGGGTGATGGTCTTCCACGTGGGCGATCCAGGCCAGGGCGTTGACGAAGGCCATGGTCTCGTGGAAGTTGGCGAACTCGAAGCGGCGGGAGATCCGCGGACCGTCGTGGAGCATCTGCCAGCCCTCGAGCAGTTCCAGATACTTGCCGCACTGCTCGGCGTCCAGCGGCGGGGTGCCCGGAGCCAGCGGCTGGCAGCGGGCGGTTCTCAGCTCATCTCGGGTCGCGATCTCCTGCTTCAGCTCGCTCACGGCTACTCCTCTTGATGGATCCGGGGGATTTGGGGCTCGAGCCTGGGTTCAGCTCGCCCGGACCGGCCCATTTTGACAGCCCCGGGCCCGGGGCGCGAGCCGGGGCCGCGGCGGTCCGCCGCTGGGCCGCCGCTTGACCCGGCTCAGTCACCCCTTGGAGTGTTTCCCGGCCTCGGGCAGACTAGGCCGATGAATCCGGTGCTCGAAGCCCGCGGCGTGGGCAAGCTCTACGCCCCCGATGTGCAGGCGCTCGTCGAGGTGGACCTGGCGGTGGCCGCCGGGGAGACCGTGGCGCTGATCGGCGAGAGCGGCTCGGGCAAGACCACCCTGCTGCGCATGTTCAACCGGGGGGAGCAGCCCAGCTCCGGGTCGGTGCGGGTGCGCGGCGAGGACCTGGCCGGCTGCGATCCGATCGAACTGCGCCGGCGCACCGGCTACGTGCAGCAGGACGGGGGGCTGTTGCCCCACTGGACCGTCGAGCGCAACGTGTCGCTGGTGCCCGAGCTGCTCGGCTGGGACGCGGCGCGCCGCCGGGAGCGGGCGAAGGAGTTGCTCGAGCAGGTCGGGCTCGACGCGGCCGTGCATGGTCCCCGCTATCCGTCCTCGCTCTCGGGAGGACAGCGTCAGCGGGTCGCCTTCGCCCGGGCGTTGGCGGCCGATCCCGAAGTCGTGTTGCTCGACGAGCCCTTCGGCGCGCTGGATGCGCTGACCCGGGCGGAGCTGCAGCAGGAGTTCCTGTCGCTCAAGGAGCGGCTGGGCAAGACGATGCTGCTGGTGACCCACGATCTGGATGAGGCGTTTCGTCTCGCCGACCGGGTGGCGGTGCTGCGGGGTGGGCGGTTGGTGCAGGTCGGTGAGCCGCGGGTGTTGCGGGAACAACCGGCGGACCCTTACGTGGCGGCGCTGTTGCAGCGGGCTGGGGTGTCGTCGTGAGAGCGGCCGCGGCGTGTGCCGTGAGCGCGGTCTCGGCGTACGCCGGTCGCTCGTGGCGACATCCCGTTCGCCGACCTGTCTGGAGTTTGGTTGCGGCGTGTGTCGTCGCGGCGGGCTTCTTCACGGCAGCCCTCGCGGCCGAGCCGGTTGTCGTCGGCTCCAAGAACTTTGCCGAGAGCCGCCTGCTCGCCGAGATGTTCGCCCGGCTGATCGAAGAACATGCCGGGCTCGAGGTCGAGCGGCGCTTCGACCTCGCCGGCACCACCGTCTGCTTCGACGGCCTGCGCGGCGGCGCCATCGATCTCTATCCCGAGTACACCGGCACCGGCCTGGTGACCTTGCTCGGACAACCGGTGGAGGGCGGGCCGTCGCAGACCCTGCGCACGGTGCGCCGGGAGTTTCTCGATCGCTGGCAGCTTCAGTGGTTGGCGCCCGTGGGTTTCGAGAACGCCTACGAGCTCGCGGTGCCGCGAGAGCTTGCCGAACGTCACGGCCTGCGAACGATCAGCGATCTGGTCGGCGTGGCCGGAGAACTGCGCGCCGGACTGGGCTACGAGTTCCTGGAGCGGGACGACGGGTTGCCCGGACTCGAGGAGACCTACGGCCTGCGCTTCGCCGAACAGCGGGGCATGCAGCAGGCGCTCAAGTACCGGGCCGCCGCGGCGCGGGAGATCGACTGCCTCGACGTCTACACCACCGACGGCCGACTGCTGGTTCACGACCTGCAGGTGCTGGAAGACGACAGGGGTTTCTTCCCGCCCTATCAGGCGGCGCCGTTGGTGCGCCGCGAGTTGCTGGAGCAACACCCCGAAGTCGCCGCTGCCCTGGCGCTGCTCTCCGGCGCCTTCGACGAGGACGCCATGCGCGCCCTCAACCTGCGGATGCAGGAGCAGGGAGAGCCGGCGGAGCGGGTGGCCCAGGACGCGCTGGAAGCGCTGGGCCTCGTCGGGGAGCGCGAGGTCGAGGCGGTGGCCACCGAGGGGCGAAGCTGGTGGTCCTATCTATGGGCGACCCGGGCCGAGATCGGCCGCCGCACGCTGGAGCATCTCGGGCTGACCGCGTTGCCGCTGTTGCTCGGCATCCTGTTCGCCGTGCCGCTGGCCATGTGGTTGGCCCGGGTCGACGCGCGTGCAGCCGCGAGAGGGGATGGAGCCGGAGGCCCTCGCGGCAGCCGCGTCGCCGAGCAGACCATTCGCCTGATCGCCGTGACCCAGACGATCCCTTCCATCGCGCTGCTGGCCTTCATGCTGCCGCTGCTCGGCGTCGGCTGGAAACCGGCGGTGGCCGCGCTCTGGATCTACTCGCTGTTCCCGATCCTGCGCAACACCTTCACCGGTCTGCGCGACGCCGGCCCCGCGGCGGTTGCGGCCGCGACGTCGCTGGGGATGACCGAGTCCCAGGTGCTGCGTCATGTGCGTCTGCCCCTGGCGGCGCCGGTGATCATGGCCGGTGTGCGCACCTCGGCGGTGCTGCTCGTCGGTACCGCGGTGCTCGCCGCGTTCATCGGTGCCGGAGGGCTCGGCGTGCCGATCGTTTCCGGTCTTCAACTCGCCGATAACACTCGCGTACTCTCCGGCGCGGTGCCCGCCGCGCTCCTCGCCGTGCTCGTCGACGCGCTTCTTGCCGCCGTCGAACGAGGGATTCGTCCACGCGGATTACAAAAGTGAACACCGTTCATCGGAGTGAACGACGTTCATTCCCATCGCGAATCCCGAAAACCGGAAAACGCCCGCAAACAGTGGAAGAATAAAGGCGTTGCGGCCTTCGCGGCCCGACGTATCTGACTGGTGAATGCGCCTTTGCGGCACTAACTTCTATAGAAGGCGCGCGCATGTGGGCGAGTCTCGAGAAGAGGTGACCATGAGTATCAAGCACGACGGCAAGACCACCAAGAGCGAGCGCGAATCGCTGGAGGTCGCGGAAGCGGCACGCGAAAAGGAATGGCGCGCGCCGAGTTTCCTCAAGGAGATGTTCCTGGGGAACTTCCGGCTCGACCTGATCCATCCCTTCCCCGCCACGGAGTCGGATCAGGACCGTCCCGAGTTCACCGAGTTCTACAACAAGCTCAAGCACTTCCTCGAGAACGAGTGCGACTCCGAAGAGATCGACCGCACCGGTGAGTACCCGGAGAAGGTGATCAGCGGCCTGGCGCGGATGGGCGCGTTCGGCATGAAGATCCCCAAGGAGTACGGCGGCCATGGGTTCACCCAGGCGGAGTACTCCCGGCTGATGGAGCTGCTGGGCAGCATGGACGGCAACATCTGCGCGTTGCTGTCGGCGCACCAGTCGATCGGCCTGCCCCAGCCGCTCAAGGTCTTCGGTACCGAAGAGCAGAAGAAGAAGTACCTGCCGCGCTGCGCCGCCGGCGCGATCTCCGCCTTCGCGTTGACCGAAGACGGCGTGGGCTCCGACCCGGCCCGGCTGGCCACCACCGCCGAGCTGACCCCCGACGGTGAGAGCTACGTGCTCAACGGCCGCAAGCTGTGGTGCACCAACGGCACCCTGGCCGAGGTGATCGTCGTGATGGCGGTCAACCCCGAGACCCGCAAGATCAGCGCCTTCATCGTCGAGACCTCGACCCCTGGCGTGAAGGTCGAGCACCGCTGCCACTTCATGGGCCTGCGAGCCATCGGCAACGGCGTGATCAGCTTCACCGACGTGCGCATCCCCAAGGAAAACCTGATCGGCAAGGAAGGCTCCGGCCTCAAGATCGCGCTGGTGACCCTGAACACCGGCCGACTGAGCCTGCCCGCCGGCGTGCTCGGCGGCGCCAAGCAGTGTCTCGAGATCTGCCGCCGCTGGGCCGGTGAACGCGCCCAGTGGGGTAAGGAGATCGGCAAGCACGAGGCGATCGCCCACAAGCTGGCCGAGATGGCGGCCAAGACCTTCGCCATGGAAGCGATCTCCGACCTGGCCAGCTCGATGGCCGATCGCGGCGGCTACGACATCCGCCTGGAGGCGGCCGCGGCCAAGGAGTACAACTCCGTTGAAGGCTGGAACCTGATCGACGAGACCATGCAGATCCGCGGCGGCCGCGGCTACGAGACCGAAGCCTCGCTGCGCGCCCGCGGCGACGAAACCTTCCCCGTCGAGCGGATGATGCGCGACTCCCGCATCAACCGGATCTTCGAGGGTAGTAGCGAGATCATGCACCTGTTCATGGCCCGCGAGGCCCTGGACCGTCACATCTCGATCTCGGGCAAGATGATCGAGCCCGGCGTGTCGATGGGGCAAAAGCTCGCCATGCTGCCGAAGATCGGCGCGTTCTACGCCACCTGGTACCCGGGTCGCTGGCTGGGCTGGGGCCGCTGGCCCCGCTACGGCGAGTTCGGCAAGCTGGCCGGCCACCTGCGTTTCTGCGAGCGCAGTTCCCGCAAGCTGGCGCGGCAGATCTTCCACGGCATGGTCTTGCACGGACCCAAGCTGCAGAACAAGCAGGCCTTCCTGTTCCGCATCGTCGACGTGGCCAACGAACTGTTCGCCATGGCGGCGACGGTCTCCCGGGCCCAGGCGATGAAGAAGTCCGGCCACGCCGAGGCCAAGCACGCCATGGAGCTGGCGGACATGTTCTGCATGGACTCCACCCGCAAGGTCAAGAAGCTGTTCAAGGACCTGTGGAGCAACGACGACGACAAGAAGTACGCCGTTGGCCGCCATGTGCTCAGCGGCAACTTCAACTGGCTTGACGAAGGCACCGTCGACCTGGACGCCGCCTGCGCGCCGAAGCGCCCGGTGGGCGTCGAGCGCGAAGCCGGAGTCGCCGGCTGATCCGATCGCCTATTTGGCTGATTTCCCCTCTGTCTGTTCCCCACCGCGCCCTTCCGGGCGCGGTTTTTTTTGTGGG
>CAZBZH010000061.1:0-12761 GCA_964496265.1 uncultured Acidobacteriota bacterium
CCCGTGGTTGCGCAGGATCTCGGTGACCCGCAGCACCAGGTCGGTGGCGGTCACCCCCTCCTTCAGCTTGCCGGTCAGCTTCATGCCGATCACCTCGGGGATCAGCATGTAGATCGGCTGGCCGAGCATCACCGCCTCGGCTTCGATGCCGCCGACACCCCAACCGACCACACCGAGACCGTTGATCATCGTGGTGTGGGAGTCGGTGCCGACCAGCGAGTCGGGGAACAGCGACGTGCCGTCATCCCACACGCCGCTGGCCAGGTACTCCAGGTTGACCTGGTGCACGATGCCGGTGGCCGGGGGCACGACCCGGAAGTTGTCGAAGGCCTGCTGGCCCCACTTGAGGAAGGTGTAGCGCTCCTGGTTGCGTTCGAATTCCTTCTCGGCGTTCAGCGTCAGCGCGTTGTGCGAGGCAAAGGAGTCGACCTGGACCGAGTGGTCGATGACCAGATCGCAGGGCACCAGCGGGTTGACCTTGGAGGCGTCCGCCTCGTTGCCGGTCATGCGCACGATGGCGGCGCGCATGGCGGCGAGATCGACCACGGCGGGCACGCCGGTGAAATCCTGGAGCACCACGCGGCCGGGGTTGAAGGCGATCTCGGTCTGCCCGATATCCGCGGCGGCGTACTTGGTCAGCGCCTTCACGTGGTCCTGGGTCACCACGTAGTCGTCGCAGTGGCGCAGGCAGGCCTCGAGCAGCACCCGGATCGACATGGGCAGCCGGTTGACCGGGCCGACTCCCTGGACCGCGTCCAGCTTGTAGATGGTCCGTTCGCCGAGGGGCGTCTGGATCGTGGTGCGGGCCTTGAACGGATCGGTTCCGGAGGTCGACATGCTTTAAGTGCCTCTAAATGAATGAGTTGGGCGCGCAGCGCCGCGGGTGCGCCGGGCCGTGGGGCAACCGGTCACCTTTCATCTTAGCAAGCCCGGCGGGGCTTCGGCGGGGGGTGGGAGGCGTCAGCCGGCCAGAATCTCGATGTCCCGGGCGACCCGGTCCGCGAACTCCACGCAGGTCTCGAAGCTGGGATGGCGGACGAACACGAATCCGTCGGAAGGGGAGCCCCGGCGCCAGTTGCCGGCGGGGGCGCCGATGGCGGGCATGCGCACCGCGGCGATGGCCGGGCCGAGCTCCCGCAGGGTCTTCTCCAGCCCGCGGATCGCCTTGATGCGGCCGTTGCCGGCGGCGCGCTTGCCGACGACCGCGGCGTTGTACCTGCGCTCGAAGGGTTGGGTCCAGCGGCCGTGGGTCACCGCCTCGGCCCAGCCCCGGAACAGGTCGACCTCCGAGGCGAAGTTCATCGCGTCGACCAGGTTCGCCCCTGCGGGGCGCGCCGCGATCTCGCCGAAGACCACCTCGCCGTCCGCCTTGCGGAACCACTCCATGTGGGTGAAACCGTCGCGGAAACCCAGGGCGTCCAGCACCTGGCGGCCCAGCTTGCGGCCGCCCGCCAGTTCCGGAACGTCCAGGTCCCGCAGGCAGATGCACGAGGGGCTGACCCACTGGTGCTTGCGCTCCTCGATCGGCTTGGTGCGGTACCAGGCGACGTTCTCGAACAGGATCCGGCCGCCGGCGCAGATCGTGTCGAAGGTGAACTCGTCCCCTTCGATGAATTCCTCGACGCTGACCGACTCGACGTGGCCCAGTCGGGGCAGCACCGACTCCAGTTCGTCCTTGCTGTTGATCCGGTAGGTGTCGGTGGCGCCCGCTCCGGCGATCGGTTTGACGATCAGCGGGAAGCCGATCGGCCCGGCAAAGCGGCGGATCTCATCCTTGGTGCGGGCCACGGCGTGGCGCGGCGTGCGTAGGCCGGCGGCGTCGAGCCGCCGTTTCATCACCTCTTTGTCGCGAAAGCCCTCGGTGGCCGAGTAGCCCAGGCCGGGTACCCCCAGCGCTTCCCGCAGCCGGGCCGCGAGCCCCATGCCCGGTTCCCACAGGCATTCGATGCGATGGAACTGCACACCGTTCTTTCGCATCTCGTCCATGACCCGGCCGATCACCGCACCCTCGTCCCACAGGTCGCGGACCTGCAGGTGCGCGGTGACCGCCCGGCGGGCCCGGTCGGGCAGGGAGCTTTCGGGCTGATCGCCGATGCCGAATACCCGGGCGCCGGTGGCCGCGAGGGCCTCGGCGAAGGCGGGCATCTGAGACGGGTAGCCCGGCGAGATCATGAGGATATTCATCGGCGCCCATCCTAACCGATCCGTCCCGCAGGATCCCGGAAGGGGATTCGCGCTAGACTGCACGGCGATTTCCGACGGGAAGATGATGACCACGACCCACGAGAACACCCTGCGGCGACTGCTTTGCTGGATCTTGCTGCTGGGCATCGCCGGCGTCGCCGCCGAGCTGGCTCTGCTGGGCCACTACGAGGGTTGGCGCCAGCAGGCACCGCTGGTTATGCTCGGTCTCGGCCTGGTGACCACCCTCGGCGCGGCGATCGGACCGACGCCGTTCTGGCTCAAACTCCATGGGCTGGTGATGTTCGGATTCCTGGTGAGCGGCGGTCTCGGGCTCTACTTCCACTACTCCGGCAATGCGGAGTTCGAGAAAGAAATGGTCCCGACCATCGGCGGTTGGGAATTGATTCGCGAGGCGCTGACCGGCGCCACTCCGGCCCTGGCGCCGGGAACGATGTTCTTGCTGGGGTTTGTCGGCCTGGCCATCGCCTACCGGCACCCGCTTCTGCGGCGCGACGATGCGCCCGGCATCGATGTGAAGGCATCGGTGTGAACGATGAAGGTGAGTTACCAGATGAAAGCTCTTCTGATCGCGACGACCCTCGTGCTGCTGGCTACCCCGGCGGCGGCCCAGGTCGGTGAGAACCGTGACGGCCTGCTCAACGCCAACCTCGCCACTGCCGAGGAACTGGGCGCGCTGCCCCAGCTCAGCGACGCAGCGGTCGACGCCATCGTCGCCGGCCGCCCCTTCCTGCGCATGGCCGACGTGCACGCGGTGGTCTCGAAGCACGTGGCGAGCGGTGACCTCGAGGCGCTGTACCGCAAGTTCTGGCTGCCGATCAATCTCAACGACGTGACCGAGGCGGAGGTCAAGCTGATCCCCGGCGTCGGCGACCGCATGGCTCACGAGTTCGAGGAGTACGCGCCGTACAAGGCGCTGCCGGTGTTCCACCGGGAGATCGCCAAGTACGTCGACGACGCCGAGCTGGCGCGGCTGGCCCAGTACGTGTTCGTGCCGCTGGACCTGAACACCGCCAGCGAGGCCCAATTCAAGACGATTCCCGGCGTCGGCGGCCGCATGGCCCACGAGTTCGAGGAGTACCGGCCCTGGAAGGCCGAGGCCCAGTTCCAGCGTGAGATCGGCAAGTACGTCGACGAGGACGAGGTCGCCCGGCTGTGGCGCTACGTGAAGATCGGCAAGTAGCGATCGACGCGGACGCCGGCCGCCAGCTGCGCCGGCGTCCCGCCCCGCCCGGCTACTTCGGGTCTGCCGCGATGTAGGTCCAAAGCGCCTGGAAGCTGGAGCGGCCCTCGAAGATCCGCTCCATCGCGGCGCGGATCAAGGTCAGGCGCTGTTCCACATCCGCCGGGGCGGGGTCGTTTCCTTCCACCCGGCGGCTTCCGCCGACCCAACCCAGCACCCCTTCGTGGTACGCCGAGAGGAATTCGTACCACTGATCGACGTGGGCTTCGATCGGCAGGTGGGTCACCTCGCGGACGGTGAAGCCGGCGGCTTCGATCCGCTCCAGGTAGTGGTCGATCGGTCGCACCGGCAAGAAGAACTTGCGGCGCAGGGCGTCGTGGCCTTGCATACGCTCGCTGTCGGAAAGAGTGGGGCGGTAGGCCGCGTAGGTGTCGTCTCCGGAGACGATCTCCATCGCCGCCTTGTGAATCGCGTCGACCGTTTCGTCGATGATCCAGGCGCCCGCCGGGGTGTAGGGCATCCCGATGTTGCCCGACTGGATGAAGACCCGGCCGTCATCCTTGAGTGCCCTGCGCCAGGAGGTCAGGGTTTCCTGCAGGTCGTAGTAGAGGTGAATCGCGTTGGTCGAGACGATGGCGTCGACCCCCCGCTCGAGCATCGCCGGATCGAGACACTCCTGCAGCAGCTGTAGCCGCTTCTGCTCCTTGAGGTAGCGGATCAGGCGGAAGGCCATCCGCTGATGCCGGCCGAGTTTCTCCACGGCGAGACGCAGGAACTTCGGCGACGAATCGACGATCAGCACGCCGAAGTTGCGTTCGGCGACCTCTTCAAGCAGCCGCCCGGCGAGGATGCCGGTGCCTCCGGAGTAGTCCAGCAGGATCGAACCCGGCTCGAGGAACCCGGCGAGGTCCTGGATCGTGCGATCGAGATTGCGGTACCAACCGTGATCTTCCACGGTGTCGTACTTCAGAGCCAGTTCGCCGACCGGGCTCTCGACCCAGTCTTCGTCGGGGATCCGTGGGAACGCGTCGGGCCACTTCAGCATCGTGTCTCGTCCGGGCCGGGAAAGCCGGTCTACAGGGGAAATATGGCCTCGGCCCGGTCCCGGCGGCAACGTCCCGGGACTCGCGGCAACCGACCATCTCGGGGCGCGATTCCCGGGCCCGGGGCTCTCCGCCCAAACTGAACGCCGTAAACGACTTAGTCCCGTTTGTACTGGAACTTCGTCGAGCGTTGCCGATATGATCGAGCCTTGCCGGAGCGCGCTTCGCCCGGTCGTCAGGAGGCATCGATTGAGTAACGAACGCGACGTCGTCATCGTCGCGGGTGTGCGCACCCCCTTCGTCAAGGCCGCCACCCACTTCCGCCGCGTTCCGGCGGTCCAACTCGCCCGCACCGCCGTGCGCGAGGCAGTGGAGCAGGCCGAGATCGATCCCGCCGAGATCGACGAGGTGATCCTGGGCAACATCGCCGGCCCCGCCGACGCGGCGAACATCGCCCGGGTGGTGGCGATGATGGCCAAGATCCCGGCCCACGTGCCCGCTTTCACCGTGGCCCGCAACTGCGCGTCGGGGTTGGAAAGCATCGTCGAGGGCGCCTACCGCATCCAGGCCGGCCACGCCGATCTGGTGGTCTCCGGCGCAGTCGAGTCGATGTCGCGGATCCCGCTGCTGTTCAACGACGAGTCCCAGGACCTGTGGACCGACCTCGGCCGCGCCCGCTCGCTCGGCGCGCGTCTGAGCACGATGGCGAAGTTCCGGCCCAAGCACTTCAAGCCGGTGATCGCGGTGATCCAGGGGCTGACCGATCCGATCTCCGGGCTGAACATGGGGGAGACCGCCGAGGTGTTGGCCCGGGAGTTCAACATCTCCCGGGACGACCAGGACTCCTTCGCCATGCGCAGCCACCGGCTCGCCGCCGCCGCCTGGTCCGAGGGACGGATGGCCGAGGAGGTGATCCCGGTCCCGCTACCGCCGAAGTACGAGAAGATGGCGGACTACGACAACGGCATTCGCGAGAACCAGACGATGGAAGCGCTGGGCAAGCTCAAGCCGGTGTTCGATCGCAAGCACGGCACGGTGACCGCCGGCAACTCCTCGCAGATCACCGACGGAGCGGTGGGGCTGGTGCTCGCCTCGGCCCGCCGGGCCCAGGAGTTGGATCTGCCGGTGTTAGGCAAGTTGCGTTCCTGGGCCTTCGCCGGCTGTGACCCGGCGCGCATGGGCCTGGGGCCGGTGCTGGCCTCGCCGATTGCCCTGCGCCGCGCCGGCGGCCTGCAAATGAACCAGATGGATATCGTCGAGCTCAACGAGGCCTTCGCCGCCCAGGTGATCGCCTGTTTCCGCGCCTTCGACTCGCGCAAGTTCTGCGAGGACAACCTGGGTTCCGCACCGCTCGGCGCGCCCGATCTCGACCGGGTCAACGTCAACGGCGGCGCGATCGCGCTGGGGCATCCTGTCGGCGCCAGCGGCGGCCGTCTGGTGTTGACCGCGCTCAAGGAGATGGCGCGGCGCAACGCGAGTCTCGGTCTGGCCACCATGTGCGTCGGCGGCGGACAGGGCGGTGCCCTGGTGCTGGAACGGAGCTAGCGGATGTCGGAATCGATCGGAATCTCTCATCAGATCGACAGCAACGGGTTCGTGCACGTGGTGTTCGACTACCCCGAGCCCAAGGTCAACCTGTTGACGCCGGACATCCTGAGCTACATCGCGGACCTGATGGACAAGCTGGCCCAGCGCACCGACGTCCGCGGCGTGCTGTTCAAGAGCGCGAAGCCCGGCATGTTCGTGGCAGGGATGGACGTCGACCGCATCGCCGAGATCCACGATCCGGTCCAGGCCGCCGAGGGTGCACGCCAGGGTCAGATGGTGTTCCAGAAGGTCGAGGACCTGCGGATTCCCACGGCGGTCGCGATCAACGGCACCTGTCTCGGCGGCGGAACCGAGCTGTCCCTGGCCTGTACCTTCCGGGTCGCCGGCGACGACAAGGCGGTGCGCATCGGCTTGCCCGAGGTGTTGCTCGGGATCATCCCGGGCTTCGGCGGCACACAGCGTTTGCCGCGGCTCACCGGTCTACCCACGGCGCTGGACGTGATCCTGACCGGCAAGCAGCTCGACGCGAAGCGGGCGCGCAAGGCGGGCATCGTCGACATGGTCGTGCCTCAGGCGTATCTCGAGCGTGAGGCGCTAAAGCTGCTGACCCAGGCGGCGGAAGGGGGGCGCGAGCGTCTGCTGTCCAGGTATCGCCGCAAGAAGAAGGCGGTCGAGCGGTTGATGGAGGGCTTCGCGCCGCTCCGAAACTACGCCCTGGACAAGGCGCGCAAGAAGACCTCCGAGCGGGTCAAGGAACAGGATTACCCGGCGCCCTTCCGCGCCATCGAGAGCATCGCCGCGGCGATCACCGAGTCCGAGCAGGACGGCTACGACTTCGAGGCCCGGGAGATCGGCAAGCTGATCGCCGGCGAGACCTCCAAGAGCCTGATGTGGCTGTTCAAGTCGCAGAACGCGCTGAAGAAGGATGCCGGGGGCGCCCAGGCGGTGCCGCGCAAGGTCAAGCGCGCCGGGGTGCTCGGCGCCGGGATCATGGGCGGCGGCATCAGCCAACTCGCCGCCGACAAGGGCATTCCGGTCCGGCTCAAGGACATCAACAACGAGGCGATCCTCACCGCGTTGCGCACCGCCGACGGCCTGTGGAAGAAGAAGGTCAAGCGGCGCCGCATGACCCGGCGGGAACATGAGCGGCGGATGGCCTATATCGCGCCGACCCTGAGCGAGACCGGGTTCCGCCACCTGGACATCGTGATCGAGGCGGTCGTCGAGCGGCTCGAGGTCAAGCAGGCGGTGCTCGCTGCCGCCGAGCAGCACCTGGACGAGCGGGCGGTGTTCGCCTCGAACACCTCGTCGATTCCGATCAAGGACATCGCGGCCCGGGCGCTGCGCCCCGAGCGGGTGGTCGGCCTGCACTTCTTCAACCCGGTGCACCGCATGCCGCTGGTCGAGGTGATTGCCGGCGAGCGCAGTTCCCCCGAGGCGATCGCCACCGCCCACCAGCTCTCGATCCGTCTGGGCAAGGTGCCGGTGGTGGTCCAGGACGGGCCGGGCTTCCTGGTCAATCGGATCCTGATGTTCTACCTGGCCGAGGCGATGGTCCTGCTCAAGGAGGGGGTCAAGATCGAGGACGCCGACGCGGCGATGCTGGCCTTCGGCATGCCGATGGGACCCTTCGAGTTGATGGACGCGGTCGGGCTCGATACCGGGCTCCACGTCGCAAAAGTGTTGCAGTCTGCCTTCGGCGAGCGCATCGGCGGCGACGACAGTCTGATGGAGTCGATCGTGGCCTCGGATCGGCTGGGTCAGAAGAACGGCAAGGGTTTTTATAAGTACAAGGCAGGTAAAAAGACTGTACCGGACAGCGACATCTACGGCATGGCCGGAGCGCCCGCGGCCCGGGATATCCCTCCCGAGACCCTGCAGGAGCGGATGGTCCTGATCATGGTCAACGAAGCGGCCCGCTGCCTGGCCGAAAACGTGGTCCGGGAGGCCCGGGATCTGGACCTGGCGATGGTCATGGGGACCGGTTTTCCCCCGTTTAGAGGGGGTTTGCTGCGCCACGCCGACACCCTGGGGGTGCCGGTGGTGGCCGACCGGCTGTCCCGGCTGGCAGACGCTCACGGCGAGCGATTCCGGCCGGCGGAGTGCCTCAATGACATGGTCCGGGCCCAGACCCGGTTCCACCGCTGAGCGGCGGGGTTTCCCGGGCGGAACCCCCCTCGACAACCAAAAATTCGCCGGTTTTGCGAACCAGTTGTAAACTCGTCCGTACGAGTAATCGTGTTCGCAGACAATCATTTCCGTTGGGGGACGCCATGAAAACGAGGTGTTTCTCGGGACTCCTGTGGGCTCTTGTAGCCGTACTCGCCGTGACGCTGCTGTCGCCGGCGGTACTGGCCAAGGCCACGGAGGACGAGACCGTTTCGCCGGAAGTCGCGCGCAAGGTCATTGCCGCGCTCAAAGACAAGAAGAAAGAACTAGGCGACATCAAGGACGAGAACGACAAGAAGCTCAAGCGCGTCAGTCACGGCAAGCTCCCACGCAAGGTCGGTGACGACACCTACGAGCTCCCGTTCATCGTGCGTACCGCCGAGCCGACGAAACAGGTCGTCGAACGCTTCAAGATGACGATCGGCCCCGATCCGGACAAGAAGGGCGCCTACAAACTCGTCAACGAAGAACTCGAGCACACCTGGGACGGCATCCGGAAGTCCAACGGTAAGCGTTGCTTCGAATTCGGGCAGTTCAACTTCGAGCGCTACGGCATGAAGATGAGCGCCTCGAACGGCGCGATGTGCGAGGAGTACTACGAGGGCGGCGTCGAGAGATTCTGGTTGATCTCCGACGATCTGGCCTACACGTACGATCCGCCGGATCAGGAGCGGGATCTCTACCAGCTCTGGCAGATCCACAAGATGAACACCGATCTCAAGAAGCAGGTCGTGGTCGAGCCCGAGCTGTTCGACTTCCAGTGCGATCTGGACAGCTGCGAAGAGATCATCAAGTCGTCGTTCAAGGGCCTCAACCGCCCCGACCCGCCGACCCCCGAGGAAGCGGCCTCCTGGGACGACCCGAACCCGGATACCCTTCCGGCTCAGGTCCAGGCCGAGATGCGCAAGCGCCTCGAGGGCAGCGACAAGGCCGGTCCGTTCTCCGGCTTCCGCCGCCCGGACTTCGAGGGCAACAGCTGGTTCGTCGCCGGTGTGCGCGAGAAGGGCTCCGAGGATCAGGACGCCACGGTTGCGCTCTACTACGACAACTGGGGCGGCTACGAGTGCCTGTTCTTCACCCCGGTGGGCATCCTCTTCGGCTACTACACCGAGGAGACCCTGGCCTCGACCGACCCGTACGAGCTCGAGCGTCGCGACGACTACTACAACGAGCGGGTCGCGGGTGGTTCGACCCCCAACCGTTTCCTCGAGGTCTACGGCGTCAGCGGTACCGTCGAGGCGGCGCTGGAAGATGCCGAGCGTCTCGACGCGGACATCAACTTCAAGTTGAACATCAAGCAGCCCATTCAGGTGCTGCCGTTCTCCATCGTCGGCTTCAACCGCTTCGGCGCCGGCGGCGGAACCAAGCCGCCCCAGGTCAACGTCAATCTGGTGCAGATCGACGGCCAGGATCTGAGCTACGTGAAGACCGGTGCGACCAGCGGCTACGTGCTGCTGCCCGAGCCGGCCAAGGCGGGCGACCAGATCAACCTGCGGATGGAGTTCGACACCAAGGCGATCCGCAAGCTGAACTACGCCTTCTCCCAGATGGCGCGCTTCGGTTGGATGCCCTTCGTCCGTTTCGCCGACTTCATCGACGAGTTCGACCTGACGATCAAGGCGCCCTCCCAGTACACGATTCTCGGCATCGGCCACAAGGTCGAAGAGAAGACCGTGGGTGAGGTCACCACCTCCAAGTGGAAGGCGGACAGCCCGGTCGTGTTCCCGACCATCATCTTCGGCAAGTACGTCTCCGACGTGCCGCCGAAGGAAGCCACCGCCAAGAAGAGCGACGGCACCGTGGTTCCCGTGGCCGTGCATGTCGACGAAGTCAGCATGCAGCAGCTGGATATCACCGTGAACAGCGCCCAGCGAGCCAACGACTCTTTCGGTAACTTCAGCTCCGGTGCCCGCGGTATTCGCGGCAAGCAACTGCGCCCGATCGCCACCCAGGCGGCGATGTCGATCAACCTCTACAACGAGATTGCCGGCGTCGACTACCCCTACGGCGAACTCAACCTGGTCAACGACCCGGCCCCGGCCCTCTACGGTCAGGCGCCGAGCTCCCTGATCTACCTGGGTTCGCTGGTCTTCCGCGGTGAGGGCACCATGGCCGGCGGCAGCCTGTTCGGCGGCGGCGGGGGTGGCGGTACCGGTACCGCCAAGTTCCTCAAGTCGGTGGTCGCCCACGAGGTTGGACACCAGTGGTGGGGCTCTCGCGTTTCCAACGCCAACCAGCGCAACTACTGGTTCGTCGAGTCCCTGGCCGAGTTCTTCTCGGCGATCTACCTGGAGAAGGCCTTCGGCCGCGGCGAGTACCAGCAGCAGGTCGACGAGTGGCGCCGCCGGGTGCTGACCGTCGATGCCAAGTCCAGCGTCCAGGACTCCAGCGTGATCTACGCCGGGGACGACGGGGGCGCCTCGTACCAGGCCGCGGTCTACAACAAGGGGCCCTACGCCTTCCACCTGATGCGTGAGCTGTTCGGCGACGAGAAGTTCTTCCCGTTCCTGAAGAAGTTCTCCCAGGAGCTGGCGGCTCGCCGCGAGATCGTCTCCCGGGACATCCAGGTCGTCTCCGAGGAAGCCCTCGGCGGCGTCGATCCGAACACCGGTGAGCAGTACAACGTCGATCTCGAGTGGTTCTTCGATCAGTGGATCCGTGGAACCGGCGTCCCCGAGTACCGGCTCGAGTACGACGTGCGCAAGACCGAGGATGGCGGCGCCATCATCAAGGGGGCGATCCATCAGCGGGTGCTGGCCGGCTCCAAGTTCAGCAAGCGGGAGATCCCGGGCAAGTACTACCGGGCGCTCGTTCCGCTGACGGTGATCGGCAAGGATCGCCAGGGCAACGACAAGACCTGGGTCAAGCGGCTCGTGCTCGAGGCGGTCGAAACCACCCCGTTCCAGCTCAAGGTTCCGGGTGAGCCGATCGAGATCCTGTTGAACAAGGACGGCAACACCCTGTCCCACGACATCAACACCGGCCGAAGCTGGTAGTCGTTCCTCCATCGAAACCACGACGGCCCGCCGCAAGGCGGGCCGTTTTCGTTTCGGCCTGCTACTCGCTCGGTCTGCTTTTCGTTCCCGAGCGGGGCTCGCCCCGGTTCACCCGCGGGCCGGATTGTGAGATGCTACCGCGCCGATGATTCGAGCCTTCAATCTGGTCAAGCGCTACCCCGGAGGGACCACCGCCCTGGCGGAGGCCAACCTCGAGGTGGAGCGCGGCGAGTTCGTCTTCGTCACCGGGCCCTCGGGCGCGGGCAAGACCACGCTGCTGCGCCTGATGTTGCGCCAGGAGCTGCCCTCCTCGGGGCAGATCATCGTCAACGGCCGCAACGTCGGGGCGCTGCCGGCATCCAAGGTGCCCGAGCTGCGCAGCACCATCGGGGTGGTGTTCCAGGACTTCAAGCTGATTCGCCGCAAGACCGCCCTCGAGAACGTGGCCTACGTGCTCAACGTCGCCGGGCTGAGCCGCAGTGAGCAGAAGCAGCGGGCCTACGAGGCGCTCAAGGGGGTCGGCCTCAACCACCGGCTGAACGCGCTGCCGCCGACCCTCTCCGGCGGGGAGCAGCAGCGGGTCGCCATCGCGCGGGCGGTGGTCACCGACCCGGAACTGCTGCTGGCCGACGAGCCGACCGGAAACCTCGACGGCGACCTGGCCGTCGAGATCATGCGCCTGTTCCGTGAGATCAACGCCCGGGGCACCACCGTGGTGGTGGCGACCCACGACAAGGAGTTGATCCACCGGATGAAGCTGCGCACGGTGCTGCTCGACGGCGGCAAGGTGGTCAACGCCGGCCGCAAGCCGGACGGATCGGCGCCGGCGGAGCCTCCGCAGGGGGGCTCGCCGTCGGGGGAACCGCTCCCATGAGCACCCGCACCGCCCGACTGCGCTACTACCTGAGCGACGCCTGGGAAGAGGTGCGCCACAGCCCTGGGGTCAATTTCCTGGCGCTGACCACCCTCTCGGCCGCCCTGTTCGTCGCCGGGCTGGTCCTGCTGGTGCTGGCCAACGTCGAGGGCTGGATCGGCGACCGGCGCGATGCGGTGCACGTCGACGTCTACCTGCTCGAGCCCGGGAACGCCGGCGAGCGGGCCGCTCTGGAGCGGAGCCTGGCCGGGCTTCCCGGAGTCCGCGAAGTGCGCCTGGTGACCCGTGAGCAGGCGCTGGAGCGCTATCTGGCCTCGTTCGGCGAGCTGGCGGGCATCCCCGGCGAGTTGGAGTCCAATCCGTTCCCGGCCTCCTTCGAGGTGGCGTTGGACCCGGGCCCGGGTGCCGCCGAGCGGGCGCGCCAGGTGGTCGAGTCGGCCACCGGCCGCCCCGGGGTCGACGAGGCGGTGTTCGACCAGGGGTGGCTCGACCAGCTCGAGGTCTGGCTGCGCCTGGCGCGGCTGGGAGGACTGGCCCTGGCGCTGCCGATCTTCGGGGCGCTGGTGTTCGTGATGGCCAGCGTGCTGCGCCTGGCGGTCTTTGCGCGCCGGGACGAGATCGAGATCATGCTGCTGGTCGGCGCGACCCCGGCCTTCGTGCGCGGGCCGTTCCTCGTCGCGGGGCTCTGTCAGGGGCTGTTGGGCGCGGTGGTCGCGGTGATCCTGACCGAGGTCGGCCGGCGTTTG
>CAZBZH010000062.1:0-12704 GCA_964496265.1 uncultured Acidobacteriota bacterium
CCGGGCGCAGCACGGCGAACAGCACCGGCTGCCCCTGGAAGCTGGCGGCCTCCAACGGCTCCACCGATCAGCTCCGGGGCTACGCCAGCCGTGTGCGCCTGGAGCGCATCGAGGAGGCCATCCGGGTGTTCTACCTGGATATGGGGACCGTCCCCACCGGGCTCGATTCCCTCGCCACCGGCGGGTACCTGGAGCAGGCGGACCTGCTCGACCCCTGGGGCCGGACCTACGGCTACGAACTGGCGGGCGGGGGATACCAGCTGTTCGGCTACGACGCCGCCGGCGATCCCGACGAAGATCTCAGGGTGCATCGAAAGTTCAGCGCAAGTCAGCGCATGATGCTCGATGGCGCGATATCGACACAGAGCACCGGGGGATAGCTTGACAAGCCTCCGGCCCCATCTTAACTACCTGCCGTGCCCAGCGACGTCGCTGGACCTAAATCGAAGACACGCAGGGAGTTAACGGATGAGCAAGATCATCGGCATCGACCTCGGTACCACGAACTCGGTGGTCGCCGTCATGGAGGGCGGCAAGCCGACCGTGATCACCAACCCCGAGGGTAGCCGGCTGACGCCGTCGGTCGTGGCCGTCAACGACAAGGGCGAACGCCTCGTCGGACAGGTCGCCAAGCGCCAGGCCATTACCAACCCGGAGAACACGATCTACTCGGTCAAGCGCTTCATGGGGCGCCAGTTCTCCGAAGTCGAGAGCGAAACCTCGATGGTTCCCTACTCGGTCGAATCGGCCGACAACGGGGACGTCCGCATCAAGATCCAGGACAAGCACTACGCACCGCCGGAAGTTTCGGCGATGGTCCTGCGCAAGCTCCGCGAGGCGGCAGAGGCCTACCTCGGCGAGAGCGTGACCCGGGCGGTCATCACCGTGCCCGCCTACTTCAACGATGCCCAGCGCCAGGCGACCAAGGACGCCGGCCAGATCGCCGGATTGACCGTCGAGCGCATCGTCAACGAGCCCACCGCGGCGGCGTTGGCCTACGGCCTCGACAAGAAGAAGGACGAGACCATCGCGGTCTTCGACTTCGGCGGCGGCACCTTCGACATCTCGATCCTCGAAGTCGGGGAAGGGGTGGTCGAGGTCAAGTCGACCCACGGCGACACCCACCTCGGTGGTGACGACGTCGACCAGGCGTTGATCGAGTGGATCATCGAAGAGTTCAAGAAGGACCAGGGCATTGACCTGACCGGCGACAAGATGGCGCTCCAGCGCCTGAAGGAAGCCGCCGAGAAGGCCAAGTGCGAGCTGTCCACCGTGCCCGAGACCGAGATCAACCTGCCGTTCATCACGGCGGACCAGAGCGGTCCCAAGCACCTGCAGCTCAAGCTGAACCGCGCCCGCTTCGAGCAGCTGGTCGACGGCCTGCTGCGCCGCACACTCGAGCCCTGCCGCATGGCGCTGAAGGATGCCGGCCTCCAGGCGTCGGAGATCGACGAGGTGGTGCTGGTCGGTGGATCGACCCGCATTCCCAAGGTGCAGGAGCTGGTCGGCGAGTTCTTCGGCAAGGAGCCCCACAAGGGGGTCAACCCCGACGAGGTGGTCGCCATCGGCGCCGCGGTCCAGGCCGGTGTGCTCGGCGGCGACGTCAAGGACATCCTGCTGCTGGACGTGACCCCGCTGACCCTGGGCATCGAGACCCTCGGCGGTGTGTTCACCAAGCTGATCCCGCGCAACTCGACGATTCCGGCCAAGAAGAGCGAGGTGTTCTCCACCGCCGCCGACAGCCAGACCAGCGTCGACGTGCACGTGCTCCAGGGTGAGCGCGAGATGGCCAGCTTCAACAAGACCCTGGGTCGCTTCCGGCTGGACGGCATCCCGCCGGCCCCGCGGGGCATTCCCCAGATCGAGGTCTCCTTCGACATCGACGCCAACGGCATCGTCAGCGTCACGGCGAAGGATCTCGGAACCGGCAAGGAACAGAAGATCACCATCACCGCGTCCTCGGGCCTCGACAAGAGCGAAGTGGACAAGATGGTGCAGGACGCCGAGGCCCACGCCGCCGACGACGCCGCAGCCCGTGAGTCGGTCGAGGTGCGCAACAAGGCGGACCAGCTGGTCTACGCCGTCGAGAAGGCCCTCGACGAGAACAAGGACAAGCTGACCGACGAGCAGGCCGCCCCGGCCCGCGAGGCGATCGACGAGGTCAAGGCCGCCCTGGAGAAGGACGACCTGGCCGAGATCAAGGCGGCCAGCGAGCGACTGGAGAAGGCCTCCCACGCCGTGATGGCGGAGGTCTACAAGACCGCCGACCCGGCTGCGGCTGCGGCCGCGGCGGGAGCCGGGGGAGCCCCGGGCGCCGAGGGTGCCGAGGCCTCCGCCGGCGACGACGTGATCGACGCCGAAGTCGTCGACGCGGAAGAGAGCAAGTAAACCGGAGCGGGCGGGTCCTCGGGCCCGCCCGCCATGCTACGGGTCGCTGAAGCGCCCGCGAGGAAGCCATGAAGCAGAACGAGTGGGATCCGCTGCGCGACCTGTCCAGTGTCCAGAAACAGATGAACCGGCTGTTCGAGAGCGCCCTGGCGCGAACGAACTTCGAGACCCCCGGCGGTGTGGACGCCTGGGAGCCGGACGCCGACGTCTTCGAGACGCCGGACAAGCTGGTGATCACCCTCGAGCTCGCCGGGCTCCGGCAGCAGGACATCGAGCTGCGGGTCGACGGCGACGACCTGCTGGTGCAGGGCCGCCGGGAAATGCACCTGGACGAGCGGCACGCGTTCCACCGGGTGGAACGGACCTACGGAACCTTCGCGCGGCGCTTCCCGCTGCCCTCGACCGTCGACCGGCAAGAGGTGGTGGCCTCCTACCGCAACGGGGTGCTGGAGATCGAGCTTCCCAAGCTGGGCGGAGACCGGCCTCACGCGATCCAGGTCCCGATCCGCTAGCCCGCCCACCCCGGTCCGGGCGCCAGGAGCGAACCGGGCCTCCGCCGTGGATCGCTCCCGCTGCGTGCTAATATTCGCGCGGGAGCTATCCGACCATGGACGACGAACGGCGCAAGAGTGAGGCCGGAGGTGAGCCCCTCGATCGCTACCTCCGTGAGATCGCGCGCCTTCCCCGCATCACCCCGGAAGAAGAACGTGAACTCGGCCGCCGCATCCAGAATGGCGACAAGGCCGCCCTGGAGAAACTGGTCGAGGCCAACCTGCGCTTCGTGGTCTCCTACGCCAAGCGTTACCGGGGCTGCGGCCTGGCCTTCCTCGACCTGATCAACGAGGGCAACGTCGGCCTGATCGAGGCGGCAAAGCGGTTCGACCCGGACAAGAAGGTCAAGTTCATCACCTACGCCGTCTGGTGGGTCCGCCAGTCGATGATTCACGCGATCTCCGACCAGAGCGGTTCCTTCCGCCTGCCCCAGAAACAGGCCAACCTGCTGTACCGCATCGGCAAGGCCCAGGCCCAGATGAGCATCGAGCTGCGCCGTTCGCCCACCGTCGACGAGATCGCCGGACGGGTCAAGGCGGATAGCGAGGATGTCTCCAACCTGCTGCAGCTGGCCCGGGAGAGCGTCTCCCTGAGCGACAGCGGCGAGGACAACGACTACAACCTGGCGGACAAGATCGCCCAGGACCTGATCCCCGACGCCGACCGCACCCTGGTCAAGGCCGGACTGGGCACCGATATCGATTCCGCCCTGGCCGAACTGAACCCGAACCAGGCCAAGGTCGTGCGGCTCCGCTTCGGCCTCGACGGCGAGGAGCCGAAGACCCTGCAGGAGGTCGGCGAGATCCTGGGGCTCTCCCGGGAGCGGATCCGCCAGATCGAGGCGGACGCCCTGCTCAAGCTCAATCGCTCCCAGCGCAGCCAGAACCTGCGGGGCTATTTGAACTAATCCGCCGCGCCGCGCACAATGGGGCGGTCCGGGCGCGTCAGGCGCCTTCCTGGAGATACGGAGCTGAGCATGGCGCAATGTGAACTCTGCGGCGGGTCCGGGTTCCACGTCCGCACCGACGAGCAGGGGGTCGCCCGCTCGACCCGTTGCAGCTGTGCCGACAGCGAGCGGACCGAGCACCTGCAGCGTTCCGCGCGGATTCCGCGGCGTTACGACCACTGCGAGCTGGACACCTTCGAGGAGTTCAACGAGACCCTGCGCGAAGCCCGCGGCCTGGCCGTGGAGTGGCTCGAGAAATGGCCCCGGGTCGAATCCGGCCTGCTGTTCCAGGGACCGCCCGGCACCGGCAAGACCCACCTGGCCGTGGCCATCGCCAAGGCGCTGGTCCGCGACAAGGGGGCGCGGGTCCTGTTCTACGAGCAGCGCGACCTGCTCAAGACCCTCCAGGGGACCTTCGACGAGAACGCCTCCCGCAGGGAGTCCGAGGTGCTCGGTCCGATCCAGAACGTCGAGGTCCTGGTCCTCGACGATCTCGGCGCGGGACGGATCACCCCGTGGACCCGGGACGTGATGCACGACATCATCGCCTATCGCTACAACAACCGTTTGCCGTTGATCATGACCAGCAACCACGCCCCGGGTGAGGACGCCCCGGCATCCGCCGGCGACGGACCGCCCGCGGCGCTGACCCTCAACGACCGGCTCGGGCCGGCGTTGATGTCCCGGCTCTATGAAATGTGCCGCATCGTCTCGGTCCGCGGCGACGACTATCGCAAGGGCGTGCTCCACGCCCGCCACCGCTTTTGAGGGAGTTCGATCAGATGGAAGCGCAGATGGAAAACGTCCGCTACGAAGTTCGCGACCGGGTCGCCTGGATCACCATCGATCGGCCGAAGAAGCTCAACGCGTTGAACCGGCAGACCGTCGGTGAGATCGCCTGCGCCGTGGAAAAGGCGATCGCCGACGACGGGGTCGGCGTCCTGGTCCTGACCGGGTCCGGCGAGAAGGCCTTCGTCGCCGGCGCCGACATCGCCGAGATGTCCGCGCTGGACGCGACCCGCGGCCAGGAGTTTTCCCGTTTCCTGCACGCCTCCCTCGACCGGGTCGAGCGGTCGCCCAAACCGGTGATCGCCGCGATCAACGGCTTCGCCCTGGGCGGCGGCTGTGAACTGGCCCAGGCCTGTCACGTCCGGATCTGTTCCGACAACGCCCGTTTCGGGCAGCCCGAGGTCAACCTCGGTCTGATCCCCGGCGCCGGCGGCAGCCAGCGCCTGCCTCGCATCGTCGGCCGCGGCCGCGCCCTGGACCTGATCCTGAGCGGCGACATGATCGACGCCGAGGAAGCGCTGCGCATCGGCCTGGTCACCAAGGTGGTGCCCGCCGAGGAACTGGGCGCCACCGTGGAGAAGTACGCGGCGACCCTCAACCAGCGCAGCCCGATCGCCCTGGCCCGATCGCTGGACGCGGTGCTGACCGGAACCGAGTCGAGCCTCGAGGACGGCCTGCGTCTCGAGGCGGCGCTGTTCGGCCTGAGCTTCGCCACCGAGGATATGAAAGAAGGCACCCAGGCCTTTATCGAGAAGCGCAAGCCGGAATACAAGGGCCGCTAGTGGCTCGGTACCCGCATGGCCCGGCGGCGGACGCTCGTCCGGGGGCGTCGGCGTGACCCGACTGCGGCTTCTGCGATTGCTGCTGCTGGCCCTGCTGCTGCCGTTCCTGGTGCTGCTGGCCTACCAGTTCCGGCCGAAGAACACGATTCACACCCCCGATGTGATCACCCTGCGTGAAGACGCCTCGATCGGCGTCGGCGAGGGCATCAAGTGGAAGAAGGTCGTCGACGACGACCACTACTACGAGGGTTGGGCAAAGGACGTACGGCAGTTGCCGGGGGGCCGGGCCGAGCTCGACTCGATCCAGCGCCTCGAGGTTCACCGTCCCGGCGCGCCCCCGCTGCTGATCGCCGCCGAGCGGGCCGAGGTCGAAGGCACCGAGGGCAACAGCTTCGTCCGCGTCCTCGGCGGCATCCAGGTGCGGGAAGAGGAGCAAGGCCTGCTCGTCTCGTTGCGCGAGATGGAGGTCGACCAGATCGCCGGCGAAGCCCGGTCGATCGGTGCGGTGGAACTTGCCACCGAGATCTACCGCGGGGTCGCGGAACGGGTCGTCTACGGCCTGGACGGCCAGCCGACCCGGCTCGAGGTGCTGCAGCTCAGCGCCGAGGACGGCAGCGGCGTGGTGGCCCGGGAGGGGCTGCTCCACGACGGCACTCGCGATATCGAACTCCAGGGTGAAGTGCGTATCGACCGGGGTGACGAGTTCCTCCAGGGGCAACGAGCCCGGGTTCAACGCAACTCCGACGGCCGGATGCGACACGTCGAGCTACACGAGGAGGCCCGGGGCAGCGTATTGACCGCCGGCGAGGGGCTGCTCGGCTTCGAGTCCCGCAACGCCGACGTGGACTGGGACGACCTGGGCGAACCGGAGCGGCTGCACCTGGACGGTGATGCGGTGCTGACCCGGGGCACCGATCGACTCGCCGCCGGCACGATCCTGCTGACCCGGTCGGCGGACGATCCCGGCGTCTGGACCTTCGAGGCGTTGGGCAACGTCAGCGCCGCGGGTACGACCGCGGGGCAACAACATTCGGTCCGCGGCGATCTGCTGCGCGGCCGCTTCGCCGGCGAACAGGGACTCGAGATCGCGTCGATCACCGGGTCGTTCTCCTTTGCCGCGCCGGGAACCCGCGCCGAGGCGGCGGACGCCGAGATCGTCCCCGGGCGGGTGCCGGAGATCGTGATGACCTCGGCTCACCGGCGCCGCGCTCGCCTGGCCAGGGGACGTAACCGGGTCGTCGCCGACCGGATCGCCACCGACCGGCTCGGCGTGCGGCTGCTGGCCGAGGGCAACCTGGAAGCCACGCTGCTCAGCGACGACGGCAGCGGCCGTGCGGCGACGCCCGGCCTGTTCGAGGCAGGGGAGGCAGTGCACTTCGTCGCGTCGAACCTGGCCAGCGAACAATCGGGGGACCTGCTGGCCTTCAGCGGCTCGGTCCGCGGCTGGCAGGGGGAGCGCACCCTCTCCGCCGCCCAGGTCTTCGTGGAGCGGGCCAGCGGCAACCTGCGGGCGGTGGGGGACGTCCACACCCGGGTTCCCCGGGAGGAGGGCCGGGCGGTTTCGGGGGCGGACTTCGTCCAGGTCAGCGCGGCGATCCTCGACTACTCCGGCCGGGCCAAGGTGGCGACCTACGAAAACGACGTGCGAATCCAGCTGGAAGAGGGCTGGATCGAGTCCGCCCGGGTCGAGGTCCAGCTCGACCCGTCCGGCTCGCTCCTGGAGATCCGCACCTTCGAGGAGACCCGCTTCGAGTTCCGCCAGGAGGACGGCCGGCAGCCGGTTTCGGGCTCCGGCGACCGGGCGGTCTACCGTACCGCCGCCGGAAAAGTGACCCTCTACGGGGAAAAGACGCCGGCGACCATCGATCGCGGGGACCAGGGGGTCACCCGGGGCCGGGTCTTGACCTACTCCCTCGAGGACGGCACGTTGGAGGTGGACTCGGGAGACAACGACCGGGTCAAGATCATCCTCCCGGAACAGTCCTGATACGTCGTGCGGCGCCGGGGGAGTCGGCGCTACAATGGAATCACCTTGAGTCGTGATCAGGACCAGTTCGACGTCGCCCTGGAGGAACGGCAGGCGTCTTCCGAGGCCCCCGAGGCCGCTCCCCGGGAGATCGACCGCTCGCAGGGCCTGACCGCCATCGACCTGGCCAAGCAGTTCCGCAAGCGCAAGGTGGTGGACGGCGTCTCGGTGCAGATTCGCCCCGGCGAGGTCGTCGGCCTGCTCGGACCCAACGGCGCCGGCAAGACCACCTCGTTCCACCTGATCCTCGGGCTGATCAAACCCAACCGGGGCCAGGTGCTGCTGGACGGCGCCGACATCACCGAACTTCCCATGTACCTGCGGGCCCGCCGGGGCATCGGCTACCTGCCCCAGGAGGCCTCGATCTTCCGGCGCATGTCGGTGGAGGAGAATCTGCTCGCGATCCTCGAGATGCGCGGTCTCTCCTCGGAAGAGGTCCAGACCCGGGCGCAGAACCTGCTGCGGGAGTTCGGTCTCGCGCGCATCGCCGGTTCGCCGGGCTACGCGCTGTCGGGCGGCGAGCGCCGTCGCGCCGAGATCGCACGGGCCCTGGCCAGCGAACCCGACTACATGATGCTCGACGAGCCCTTCGCCGGAATCGACCCCATTGCAGTTTCAGATTTGCAACGGATCGTGGTCAAACTGCGTGAAAGAGGGCTCGGAGTCCTGATCACCGACCACAACGTCCGGGAAACTTTACAGATCACGGACCACGCGTATATTATCAGCCAGGGTCGCATTTTTCGGCACGGGACACCCGAAGAACTCGCTTCCGACCCTGACGTTAGAAGGGTTTACCTTGGCGAGAATTTCAGGCTGCACTAGCCCGCGTCGCCGGCTCTCCGCGGCACACGCGAATGCCCTTGTGTCCCGTTCGCTCCTTCCCGGCGGAACCCCATGGCTCTCGAACAGAAGCTGAATCTTCGACTCAGCCAACGGCTGGTCATGACCCCGTCGCTGCAGCAGGCGATCAAGCTGCTGCAGATGTCGAAGATCGAATTGGTCGAGGAGATCCAGCAGGAGATGCTGGAGAATCCGGTGCTCGAGGAAGGGCAGATCGAAACGCCCGCCGACCGGGAGCAGGAGCAGCAGGAAAAGGAAGCGGCCGCCGAGAAGGAAAACGATCCCTTCGAGGACATCGACTACGAGAGCTACTTCCAGGATGTCGACAGCGGATACCTGCCGTCGGCTCCCTCGGATTCCGGCGTCGAGTTGCCTTCCTTCGAAAGCAACCTGGCCGAGACCCCCGACCTGACCGATCACCTGACCTGGCAGCTCGACATGAGCACGTCGTCGCCGATGGTCAAGGAGGTCGGCCGGATGATCATCGGCAACCTCAACGAGGACGGCTACCTCCGGGCGTCGCTGGAGGAAATTCAGCAGACCACCGGCCATCCGATCGACGTGGTCCGCGACGCCCTCGAGGTGATTCAGGGTTTCGATCCCGTCGGCGTCGGTTGCCGGGATCTGGTCGAGTGCCTGCTGGTCCAGCTGCGCCATCTGGGCGAAGAGGGGACCGCGGCCGAGAAGATCGTCCGCTACCACCTGGACAAGGTGCAGAACCGGCAGTTCAAGCTGCTGGCCGAGACTCTCGAGATCGACATGGAGGACCTCCAGGCCGAGCTCGAGATCGTCCGCCACCTCGACCCCCGTCCGGGTCAGAAGTACAACAAGCAGGACAACGCCTACGTCGTCCCCGACGTCTACGTGGTCAAGGTCGCCGACGAGTACCAGATCATGCTCAACGAGGAGGGTCTGCCCCGGCTGCGGGTCAGTCCGACCTACCGGCGCATGGTCCAGAAGGGTGCCGCGGCCAACCAGGCCGGCGACGCCAAGGAGTACGTGCGCAACAAGCTGCGCTCCGCCTTCCGGCTGATCAAGAGCATCGAGGAGCGCCAGCGCACGATCATGAAGGTCGCCACCTCGATCGTGAAGTTCCAGCGGGAGTTCCTCGACTACGGCATCGAGCGGCTGAAGCCGCTGGTGCTGAAGGACGTGGCCGACGACATCAACATGCACGAGTCCACGGTCAGCCGCGTGGTCAACAACAAGTACATGCACACCCACCGTGGCCTGTACGAGATGCGTTTCTTCTTCCACAGCGGTATCGCCTCGACCCGGGGCGGCGACAGCGTCTCGTCGCTGACCGTCAAGGAAAAGATCCGCAAGATCATCGCCGAGGAAGAACCCAAGCACCCGCTGTCCGACGCGGCGATCGTCAAGGTGCTGAAGGCCGACGGCCTCAAGATCGCCCGCCGCACCGTGGCCAAGTATCGCGAAGAGCTCAAGATTCCGTCCTCGAGCAACCGGAAGCAGGTGTTTCCTGGTTGATCGACGCGGCAACCTGGGAGGGTATCCATGAACGTCGACATCACCGGCCGCCACCTGGAAGTCACCCCCGAGCTGCGTGACTACGTCGTCGAGCGCTTGCAGAAGCTGAACAAGCTGCTCGATGTCTCCGAAGCCCACGTCGTCCTCGCCAGCGAGAAGCATCGCCAGCTCGCCGAGGTCGTGCTGCGCGCCCGTGGCGTCCAGCTCAACGGGCAGGAGGAGACCGACGATATGCGCGCCTCCATCCGGGCCGTCATCGACAAGCTCGAACGACAGGCTCACAAGCACAAGGAGAAGCTGACCGACCACCGGGGCTCCAAGTTCGGCGAGGCGGCCACCCGTCTCGAGGAGCAGGCCCTGGAGGATCAGGGAGCCTCCTGACCCCGTAACCCGTCCTCACCCGGCTCGAGGCGCTCTCCGGGGAGCCTCGAGCCCAGCTTGACCCCTCAAAACCGGACTGGTAGCCTTTTCGGCTGAGCGAGTTACACCCATTTCGGGATCGAGCGGAAGTGTGCCCCGCACACGGCCTCACAACCATGGACGAGCCAAGATGAGTGATCCAAAGAAGAGCCGCAATCGCACCGAGTGGGAAGACACGACCCTGAGCGAATCGCTGGATCGCTTCCCCGAGCGCGACGTCGATTTCTCCACGGTCTCGAGCCTGCCGATCGAGCGGCTCTACACCCCCGAAGACCTGGGTCCCGACTGGACCTACGACGAGAAGCTCGGTTACCCCGGGGAGTACCCCTACACCCGGGGCGTCCACCCGACGATGCACCGCGGCCGCCTCTGGACCATGCGCCAGTTCGCCGGCTTCGGCTCCGCCCAGCAGACCAACGAGCGCTTCAAGTACCTGCTGTCCCAGGGTCAGACCGGTCTGTCGGTGGCCTTCGACCTTCCGACCCTGATGGGCCGGGACAGCGACGACGAACTGGCCCAGGGCGAGGTCGGCAAGGAAGGGGTCGCCATCGACTCCCTGGCCGACATGGAGGTGCTGTTCGACGGCATCCCGTTGGACAAGGTCTCGACCTCGATGACGATCAACGCCCCAGCGGCGGTGATCTTCTGCATGTACCTGGCGGTCGCCGAGAAACAGGGCGTGCCGATCGAGAAGCTCTCGGGCACCCTGCAGAACGACATCCTCAAGGAGTACATCGCCCAGAAGGAGTGGATCTATCCGCCGCGGCCTCACATGCGGCTGATCACCGACCTGATGGGGTTCTGCACCGAGAACGTGCCCCGCTGGAACTCGATCTCGATCTCCGGCTACCACATCCGTGAAGCGGGTTCGACGGCGGTCCAGGAGCTGGCTTTCACCCTGGCCGACGGCATCGGTTACGTCGAGGCGGGCATCGAGGCCGGACAGGACGTCGACGCCTTCGCGCCCCGGCTGTCCTACTTCTTCAACTCGCACAACGATTTCTTCGAAGAGATCTGCAAGATGCGGGCGGCGCGCCGCATCTGGGCCAAGACGATGAAGGAGCGGTTCGGCGCCAAGAACCCCCGCTCCTGGATGCTGCGCTTCCACACCCAGACCGCCGGGTGCTCGCTGACCGCCCAGCAGCCCTACAACAACATCGTGCGGGTCACCGTGCAGGCTCTGGCCGCCATCCTCGGCGGCACCCAGTCCCTGCACACCAACTCGCTGGATGAGACCCTGGCGCTGCCCTCGGAAAACGCGGTGACCATCGCGCTGCGCACCCAGCAGATCCTCGCCGAGGAGAGCGGCGTCACCAACACCATCGATCCGCTGGCGGGCTCCTACTTCGTCGAGTCGCTGACCGACAAGATGGAGGCCGATGCCATGGCCTACATCAACCGCATCGCGGAGATGGGCGGCATCATTCCGGCGATCGAGGCCGGCTTCCCGCAGAAGGAGATCGCCGACGCCTCCTACAAGTACCAGCAGCAGATCGACGGAGCCGAGAAGTCGGTGGTCGGCGTCAACCGCCACGCCATGGAACAGGAGCTGGGCGAGCGTCCGGAAATCCTCCGCATCGGCGAAGAGGTCGGACAAGAGCAGCTGGTGCGGCTACAGAAAGTGAAATCCGAACGGGACGAGGCCCAGGTGCAGCGCGATCTCGAAACGCTGCGCAAGGCGGCCGAGACCGACGAGAACCTGATGCCTCTGATGCTTCAGGCGGTGCGCAACTACGCGACCGTCCAGGAGATCAGCTTCGCGCTGGTGCCGGTGTTCGGCACCTACCGCGAGGTGTCGGTGCTTTGACCCACGGGGCCCTGCGGGCCCCGATGGACACGGGGAATTCGTGAACGAGCAACGTAGACTGCGGCTTCTGGTTGGCAAGGTGGGCCTCGACGGCCACGATCGCGGCGCGAAGATCATCGCCCGCGCCTTCCGCGATGCCGGCTTCGAGGTGATCTACACCGGTCTCCACCAGTCGCCCGACCAGGTGGTCAACACCGCGATCCAGGAAGACGTGGACGCGGTCTCTCTCTCGATCCTTTCGGGAGCGCACATGCACCTGTTCGGCAAGGTGATCGAACTGTTGCGCGAACGGGAATCCGGGGACATCAAGGTCTTCGGCGGCGGCATCATCCCCGAGGAGGATATTCCGCGGCTGAAGGAGCTCGGCGTCGTCGAACTGTTCACCCCCGGCGCCACGACCGAGGACGTGATCTCCTGGGTCCGCGAGAACATTCACCCGCGTGCCGTTTGAACGGTCGGCGGTCGCCGACCCGGGAGCCTGAGCCCCGATGCCCAAGACGATCCTGCTGGCCGATGACAGCGTTACCATCCGCAAGGTCATCGAGCTGACCTTTTCCACCACCGACATGCGCGTCGAGGCGGTCGCCGACGGCGACACCGCCATGGCCCGCCTCGAGGAGCTGCGCCCGGATCTGGTCATCGCCGATGGGGTGATGCCCGGCG
>CAZBZH010000063.1:0-12690 GCA_964496265.1 uncultured Acidobacteriota bacterium
TTCGCGGCGCAACGCCTACGTCATCGGCGCCACGCTGTTGCTCGGCGCGTCCCTGGCGATCAAGCACGTGCTGCTGTTCTTCCCGCCCTGTCTACTGTTGATCCCCCAGCTCGGATCGCTGCGCACCCGCATCGCCGTGGCCGGCGGCAGCACGCTGCTGTTCTTCTTCGGTTTCGGCGAGGCGCTGATCGATCCGCTGGCCCGAGGCTACATGGTCGAGTCGGTCTTCAAGTACGGCTCCCAGGGACCCAACGGTTGGATCCCCAAGCTCACCGCCTGGATCTTCTATCCGACCTTCGTCCAGCACCTGTTCGAGGACAAGGCGTTCCACCTGCTGTGGCTCGGAGGGACGGCGCTGTTGACCATGCGCGCCGCCCGCCGGCACTGGACCGAGGCGCTGGCCGCCTATCTCATCGGGTTCTTCATGTTCTCACCGTCGATCGCGCTGCAGTACCTGTTCATTCCGCTGGTCGCCCTGGCGTTGACCTGGAAGCGTCACAGCGGCTGGATCTTCATCGTCGTCTCCACCGCCCTGTTGCTGGTGGTGCCCGACAACGTCGGCTCCCTGTGGCGGGTGCCCGAGTGGCTGCGGCTCAGCGAAGAGGCGTTCTGGATTCCCCAGGTGGCGCTGCTGCCCTGGCTGGCCCACAGCCTCTACGTGTGGCGCGTACCCCGTCCCGCGCCGGTCCGCGTCGCCACGGCGACGGAGGGTGGACGATGAGCCAACACCTGCGCAGCTCCTGGCCCGACGATCCGGCGCGTTCCGGCGGCGCCGCCGATCGAGCCGGCGGCCTGATCTCGGTGGTGGTCCCCTGCTTCAACGAGGAAGCGGTGATCGCCCGCACTCACGGGCGGCTCTACCGGGCGATGCAGGAGAGCGGACATCCCTTCGAGCTGGTCTACGTCAACGACGGCAGCCGCGACCAGACTCTCGACGTGCTGCACGAGATCGTCGATCAGTGTGCCGAGGCCCATCTGGTCAACCTCTCCCGCAACTTCGGCCACCAGATGGCGGTCACCGCCGGCATCGACTACGCCCGGGGCGCGGCGGTGGTGCTGATCGACGCCGACCTGCAGGATCCCCCCGAGGTCATCCCCGAGATGATCCGCCGCTGGATCGACGGCGACGACGTGGTCTACGGCCAGCGCCGTTCGCGGGCCGGCGAGACCTTCGGCAAGAAGTTCAACTCCAAGCTGTTCTACCGGATCATCAGCGCGATGAGCGACACCAAGATCCCGGTGGACACCGGCGACTTCCGCCTGATGGACCGCCAGGTGGTCTCGGTGCTGTCGGAGATGCCCGAGCAGGACCGCTACCTGCGCGGGATGGTCTCCTGGGTCGGCTTCCGTCAGTCCTGCCTGCAGTTCGACCGGGAACCCCGTGCGGCCGGCGAGACCAAGTACTCCCAGCTCAATCTGGTGCGTCTGGCGCTGGCGGCGATGGTCTCCTTCAGCATGATCCCCTTGCGCATCGCAGCGGGGCTCGGCGTGGTCTGCGTCGGCTTCACCATGCTGGGCATCGTCGCCGCGGTATTCGCGCGGCTGTCGGGCTGGCATCAGCTCGAGGGGCAGGCGACCACGCTGGTCTCGGTGCTGTTCCTCGGCGGCGTGCAGCTGATCTGCCTGGGGATCATGGGCGAGTACCTCGGCCGGATCTATCGCGAGGTCAAGCAACGGCCGCTCTACGTGGTCTCCGAAACCCGCAAGGGGCGCGACGGCCGCGGGCCCCGGGTCGCCGAGGGTGCCGAGGCGGACGCCGAGGTGCTCGATCGCGGGCGTCATCCCGAACGGGAGGAGGTGACCCGATGAGCGAAGCATCCCAGAGCGGCCGGGCACCGGTCGTCATCGTCGGCGCCGGCTTCTCCGGCCTCTCCGCCGCCTACGAACTGGCGCGCAACAACATCCCGACGGTACTGGTCGATCCGGACACCGAGGTCGGCGGCCTCGCCGGCAGCTTCGACGTCGACGGCGTGCCGCTGGAGAAGTTCTACCACCACTGGTTCCGCAGCGACGTGGACATCCACCGGCTGGTCGCCGAACTGGGCGCCGAGGACAACATCGTCTATCGCCCGACGGTTACCGGGATGTACCACGCCAAGTCGTTCTACCGGCTGAGCGGGCCGCTGGACGTGCTGCGCTTCAGCGCCCTGAGCTTCGTCGACCGCATCCGCCTGGGCCTGCTGGTACTCAAGGCGCGCAAGGTCACCGACTGGCGGGAGCTCGAATCCCGCACGGCGAAGGATTGGTTGATCGAGCTGGGCGGCCCCGAGGTTTACCGGGTGGTCTGGGAACCGCTGCTCAAGGGTAAGTTCGGCGAGTACGCCGAGCAGGTCTCGGCGGTCTGGTTCTGGAACAAGCTGGTGCTGCGCGGCGGCAGCCGCGGCAAGGGACACAAGGAAGAGCTGGCCTACTACCGCGGCGGCTTCGCCGCGTTGGCCCAACAGGTACGCGAGACGATCGAGGGTCACGGCGGCTCGTTCCGGTTGGGGCGCTCGGTCACCGGTCTGCTGCGCGAGGGCTCCCGGGTTACCGGCGTGACCCTGGATAACGGCGAACGCATCGACGCCGCCGAGGTGATCGTGACCACCGCGACGCCGATCGCCTCGGGCCTGCTCGAGGGCCACGTACCGGCGGATTACCTGGAGCGGATCGATCGAATCGAGTACCTGGCCAACATCTGTCTGGTGCTTCAACTCGACCGCAGCCTGTCCGACACCTACTGGCTCAACGTCGCCGACCCGAGCTTCCCCTTCGTCGGCATCATCGAGCACACCTGCTTCGAACCGCCGGAATCCTACGGCGGCCGGCACATCGTGTACCTGTCCAAGTACCTGCCGCCGACGGCGGAACTCTACCGGATGGACGACGCCGACGTGCTGGACTTCGCCCTGCCTCACGTGCAGCGCATGTTCCCCGCCTTCGACCGCTCGTGGATCCGCGACCACCATGTGTGGCGCGCCCGCTACGCCCAGCCGGTGGTCTGCAAGCACTACAGCGAGATCATGCCGCCGATGCAGACGCCCCTCGAGAACGTCAGCCTGGCGACCATGGCCCAGGTCTATCCCGAGGACCGGGGCACCAACTACGCGGTGCGCATGGGACGGGAAGCGGGGAAGAGGGTGGCGGAACGGTTGGAGCAGCAGCCGACGACCCGGGCCGAGGCCAGCCGGGCGGTCTGACTAAGCCCCGGAACTCGTCCCGGCTTCAGGGGACGCGTCTTCGGCCGGGGACCGGTCTTCCCCAGGCGGCGCCGCTGCTTCAGGCGGCGCTTCTTCCAGCGGCAGGGCCTCGTAGCGCTGGCCGCCGCCGATCTTCGAGGCCGGCGAACCGATCAGCCCCTTGGGATGCGGCCTCGTGTTGCGGAAGGTGACCGGGACCGATTGGCATTCCCGGGAACCGAGCGTCTCTCCTTCGGGGCAGACCTTGACCGAGAAGTGCAGGTGCGGCCCCTTCGAGAGACCGCTGTTGCCCGAACGGGCGATCGGCTGCCCGGCGACCACCGCCTCCCCCTTCTCCACCAGCGCGCCCCCCTCGGTCAGGTGGCCGTACATGGCGTAGCTGCCGTCGTCGTGGAGGATCACCACGAAGTTGCCCTGCTCCAGGCGGTTCTGGTCGTCGCGGAAGTGATCCCGGGTCCTCCACACCTCGCCGTCCCGTGCGGCGACGATGGTCGAGCCGATCGGCATCTCGAAGTCGTAGGCGAAGTCTTCCTTGAAGCGCTGATTGTGACTGTTGAACGGGTTGCAGTTCCCTTGCCGCACGTTGTGGGTCACGCCTACCGGATAGGGCAGCACGTAGAGCGAGTCGGCCTGGTCGGGATAGGTCGCCGAGGCGCAGGGCTCGAACAGATCCCAGGGTGGTTCGCTCAGCGCCTCCTCTTCGGCGAGAGGCGACGCCCCCATGCCGGTGGCCAGGGCCGCGAAACAACACGCCAGGGCAAACGAGGATCGCTTCATCGGGAGTTGCTACGAAGGGCATCCGCACAGGTTTCGCCGCGTCTCCGCCTGCTGTAACCAGGCGCCGGGTCCGCCCGTCTTGTTCGTATGGGAAACCGCAGTCAGGGGCCCGGCAACGGGTTCTTCTTCGCCCTGGGGATCGGCCTGGTGCTGCTGGCCGGCACCGCCACCCTGGGCGGCATCGTCGGCTACGAGGCCGCCATCGAGGCGCGACCGACCGAGTCCAGTCGCTCCGAGACCCTGGTCGGCCACGGCCGGGTACTGCTCGATATCGAGGGAGCTCGGCTTACGGTCGCCGCCGGATCGACCCCCGGAATCATCCGGGTCGAGGGGGACTACGACGACGCCCGGCTGGCCCTCGACACCCGTTTCGTCGAGGGCAACGGCGACACCCCGGGTTGGACCTACCGGGTGCGGCTCCACGGGCGCGGGCTGGTCAACCCGGTGATCGGCAAGCAGATCGACGACAACCGGCTCCGCATCACCCTGCCCCCCGATCTGGCCCTGACCCTCCAGGGGGAGCTGGAGCACACCAACACCCGCCTGAGCCTGGGAGGCACGTCGCTCGCGAGCGCCGACCTGGAACTGCTGCTCGGGCAGTACACGGTAGAGTTCGCCGAGCCGACCGCGGCCCCCCTGGACCGGCTGGCGCTCAACGCGCCGAGCAGCGAACTGGAGCTGCGTTCGCTGGGGAACGCCAGCCCGCGCACGACCATCGTGCGCAAGAAGCTGGGCCCGGCGCGCATCGACCTCGGCGGCCGTTGGCGCGGCGATGCAGCGGTGGTCGAGATCGACTGCGGCGTCGGCGATTGCGACGTGACCGATCCGGCCGAGGCGGGGATACCCCACCCGATCGACCTGCGGGTCAAGGGGCTACGCTCCAGTTCCTGACCGGCCCGCCAGATTGCCCCCCCGGACCGCCCTCCCGGATCGCCGCTCCCGAACCGCCGCGCTAGAATCCCGGCGTGGAGATCTTTGCCCAGTACTACGTCTGGTTGATCGGCGTCTCGCTGCTCTGCTTTGCCCTGGAGCGGCTCTCCCCCTGGCGGCGGGAGCAGAAGGTGCTGCGCCCGGGCTTCATCCAGGACCTGTTCTGGTTGGTGTTCAACGGCCACTTCCTGGGCATGGTGCTGGCGACCTTCACCGGGCAGACCGTGCTCTGGTTCCACCAGGGGCTCAAATCCGTCGGCCTGCCCGGCCCCGACACCCTGCAGCTCGTCGCCGCCTGGCCGCTGTGGGCCCAGTTCTTCGTGCTGCTGGTGGTGAAAGACTTCGTCGAATGGAACATCCATCGCCTGTTGCACAACGTGCCCTGGCTTTGGGAGTTCCACAAGCTGCACCACAGCATCCGCGAGCTGGACTGGATCGGGAACTTCCGCTTCCACTGGGGTGAGATCCTGGTCTACAAGACCCTGGGCTACGTGCCGCTGGTGATCCTCGGCGTGGACTGGCGGGTGATGCTGGCCATCGGCGTGTTGTGGACGCTGATGCTCGACATCAATCACGCCAACCTGCCGATCTCCTGGGGCCCCCTGCGCTACCTGCTCAACTCACCGAAGATGCACGTCTGGCACCACGACGTGGAGCTCCACGGCAAGGGGGGCCAGAACTTCGGCCAGGTGCTGAGCGTCTGGCTGTTCGGCACCGCCTACTGGCCGGAGGACCGGGAGATGCCGAAGCAGCTCGGCTTTGCCGGGATGGAAAACTACCCGAAGAGCCTGATCGGCCGGATCACTTACCCGGCGTCGCGCTGGCTACCGTCGCGGAAGGGCTGAGTCCGAAGGGGCGGAACGTCTCGTTCCCCTCCTCGATCACCAGACGGGCGTCCACCGGCAGGTCGGTGAACTGCTGGGTCTTGCCGGTGGGCCAGGTCACCGTCAGCTTGTCGATCTTCTCCACGGCCCCGACGCCGATGGAGAGTTCCGCCGGCCCCTGCCCCATGCCCGGGTTCACCGGGAACAGGTCGCGGCGAATGGTGCGGCCGCCTGCCTCGAGAACCAGCCGCGCGCCGATACCCCGGCGATTGCTCTCGGTCCCCTCCAGTTCGATGCGCACGAAGCGTCCCTGACGGGGCGCGGTGTTGCGGAACAGGCGCACCGGCCCGCCGCCGACCGAGCTGACCAGTAGATCCGGCGCCCCGTCCCGGTCAAAGTCGGCGGCGATCACCGCCCGGGAGTCGGCGTCCAGATCCGCCCGCGAGGCGAAGGAGGCCTCGACGAAATCGTGGCCGTCCAGATTGAGGTAGACCCGGTTGCGCTCGTAGGAGCTGAGGTTCATCCCCTGCTGGGCCATATCGAAGGGGTTCTCGACCCAGAACTCACCCGACTCCTCGTCGAGAGGGCCGAGCTGCTCGTGGCGGGCGTTGCGGTCCAGGGGCTGTGTCACGACAGCCCTCCAGAGGCAGGTTCAGCCGTCGGGCTCGGCGGGGTCGTAGCTCATGAAGCCGGTGGTGGCGTAGAGGTCGAGCAGTCCGTCGCCGTTGAGGTCGGTCATCGCCGGCGCGTAGGCCCAGCCGACCTCGTTGACCCCGGCGGGCACGCTCTGCTCCTGGAAACGGTCGCCGCTCTTGCGGTAGAGCCGGTTGCCGGCGCAGGAACCCTGGATCTGCTCGAACACCCCCTCGGGATAGTCCTCGGCGCCGACGTGGCCGATGATCCGCCGGCCCATCTTGGAGAACATGTTGGCCACGTAGAGCTCGTTCTCCCCGTCGTTGTCCAGATCGCCGGCGCTGACCCCCATGCTGGTCGAGTAGTCGCCGATGCCGAGCCCCCGGGTGATGTCCTCGAAGGTGCCGTCCCCCTTGTTGCGCAGCAGCACGTTCTCGCCGAAGTCGTTGGCCACGTAGAGATCGGGGTGCAGGTCGTCGTCGTAGTAGAAGTAGATCGAGGCGAAGGTCTGCCGCTTCCAGGCCGAGGAACCGCTCTCTTCGGTCACCTCGGTGAAGGTGCCGTCGCCGTTGTTGCGCCATAGCGCGTTCTCCCCACCCGAATCCACGTCGCCGACCCAGGGCCGGAACTCCGAGACCCCTTTACGAAAACGCTTGAGGTAGGAGATGTACAGATCGAGGTCGCCGTCCCGGTCGTAGTCGCCGACGGTGGCGCCCATGGGCACCCGGTCGATCTTGATCCCGGTCTGCGCCGTGACATCGACGAACTTCTTGCCCCCCTCGTTGCGATAGAACTTCTGCCCCATCATCAGATCGGGGTAGCCGTCATCGTCGTAGTCGATCCAGGCGACGAAGGAGTAGCGCAGCACCTTCTTCAACCCGGGACGGGAGGGAATCCCCATCGCCGTGCCGGCCAACTCGAACTTGCCGCCGGGCACGCCGCGCAGCAGCATGTGGTGCCCTTCGATGGTGGCCAGCGCCAGGTCGAGCCAACCGTCCCGATCGAAGTCCTCGACGGCGATCTGGTGGCGGAACTCACGGCGCTGCTTGGCCGGCAGCTTCCAGTTGTCCGGCAGCGGCAGCCAGTCGAGCCCCGCGCTCTCCGTCGCCTCTTCGAACAACCAGCCACCGGCCTGGCGCAGGGTTTCCTCCTCGAACACCATGCGGGTGAACACGGCGCTCTTGGCGTCGATCGAATCGGCGTTGTCGAAGCGCAGCCCCGCCGAGTAGATCTGCTGTATCTCGAGCGGCCTGCCGTCGGCATCGGCGCCGATGGCGTCGTGGAGCAAGGTCGCCGTCCAGTCGGTCTCGTCGACCCGCTGCACCTGCAGCACCTTGAGTCGATGGGTCTTGTATTCGGAGATCTTGCCGAAGGGGGAGAAACCCGCGAGCAGATGATCGACGGCGGTGTCCGGCGTGGGACCGCTACCCGCGCGGCGATGCTCGAGCACTCCGGTACTGCTGCGGGTGTGCGGCAATCGCGGCGCCGCCGCTCCGAGTACCGCGTCTTCCATGAACAGTCTTCGGAAGGCGCTGGCGTCTCCGGACTTCACCGCGTGCTTCCAGACCTTGCCCAGATGGAACTCGACCTTGAAGGTGACGTGCTCGGCCAACCAGATCGCTTCCTGCTTGGCTTTGTCCAGTTCGAAGGTCGGGGGAGCGGCGGGCTTGTCGGCAGACCACGCCGCAACGCTCACCAGGAGCGCGCCCCAGAAGCACCCGGCTCGTATACCCCTCCGCATTTTCTTGACCGAAGCGTACGGAGTGCCGGCGATCCAGGCAATAATCCGATGCGTCGTAAACGCGTCTTTATGTCGAAGGCGAAAAACAAGATCGCCGACTATGCTGTGAGGGCATCCCTCTCGCCATAAACCTCACCGACTCGCTGTGGACCGACTGCATCTTCACAAGAACCGGTCGCGTTGATTCGTCAGGTGCAGTGAGTAGACTTTCGCCCTGCATTCGCAGTAAGATATGGGGCCCAAGGGAGAAATCGCAATGCCAGTACGCAAGCAGTTCAAGTCATCTCTCGAGGTTCCCCCGGAACTGAGTCAGGCACTTGAGGAAGCCAAGAAGCGCGAGGTCACAGAGGAAGATCTTCACGAGCAACGCGTGAGTTTTGCGTTCGGGAATGCCCCGGAATCCGATCTGATCACAAAGGATTCGGTGAGAGCTGCCTCGACCCGCATTCGCCTCAAGTAGGCACGCAGAGACGCCCATGTCCGTGCGCGAGAAAGACGACCGTGAACTGTTCGTCCGGGTTCAGGAACAGAACCTGCTGAGGCAGTACGACCTGCTGACGAACTGCGTCGAGATCGGACTCGCGAAGGGCATTGAGGCGTTCGACAAGTACACACTGTGGTCTTTGAACGCTGCTGCGATCGCAAACCTCGCCCAGTTTGGCGGGCGATTTCGCGAGCAGCCTATCTACGTAGGCCACCATATTCCTCCACACCACAAAGAAGTTCCGGACCTGGTAGACCAGTGTCTATCGGTCGTGCACGAGAACTGGGACATCATTGACCACCCCACAGTGCTGCCTGCCTATGTCCTTTGGCGATTGAACTGGATCCATCCGTTCATCGAAGGAAACGGACGTACTGCGAGGGCCGCTTGCTACTACTTGATGTGCTTGCGGCATGGTGGACTCCTACCTGGGAAGAAGACCGTGCCGGAGAGGATCAGGGAGAACCGGCAGCCCTACTACGAGGCTCTCGGAGAGGCCGACCGTCACTGGGCAGATGGACACTTCAACGTGAACTCTCTTGCAACCTACCTTGGCAAGCTCTTGCAGGGCCAACTCCAGGACGCCGATACGTCTGGATAAGAGTCTGGACATCGCTTGGAACACTTCCCGGAAATCTCATCGCGATGCAACAGTCTGACTAGTCGTCGCCGCTTCCTTCAGGCCGCCGGTCTTGCCGGAGCCTCGCTGCTGACCGGTTGCCGGGGCGCGACGGACACCCGGCCCAACGTCGTGCTGTTGCTCGCCGACGACCTGCGCCACGACGTGTTCTCGTTCAACGGGCATCCGGTGAGCCGCACGCCGGCGATCGACGACCTCGCCGGCGACGGCATCCTGTTTCCCGATGCTTTCGTCACCACGTCGATCTGCGCGATCTCACGGGCGAGCCTGGTGCTCGGTCAATGGGCGGGGCGTCACGGCATCGCCGACTTCGGCACCGGGCTGAGCGCCGAACAGGAGAAACTCTCGGCGCCGTTTCTGCTGCGCGAGTCCGGCTACCACACCGGCTTTCTCGGCAAGTACGGCATCGGGTGGAAGCTGCCGCCTTCAACGCCGTACCACGTGTGCGAGTGTTTCGGCGGACAAGGGGACTACTACCGCCCCGACGACGAGCGGCACCTGACCGCGCGCATGGCCGAGAGCGCGACCCGCTTCATTCGCGGCGCGCCCCGCGGGCGGCCGTTCTTCCTGACCGTCAGCTTCAAGGCGCCTCACGCCCAGGGGCGCAACGCGTTCCTCCCCGACCACGGCCTGGCGTCGCTCTATGAGGACGCGCCGATCGAACGGCTACCCACCGACACCCCGGAGCACTACGCCGCACTGCATCCGGCCCTGGCCGGAGAACACGAAGGACGGTCGCGCTACCTGGAACGCTTCGGCGACGATGAGCGGCTGCGCACCACCCGGCTCAACTACCTGCGCCTGGTCGCGGGACTCGATCGTGCCGTTGGCAAGATCCGCGAGGCGATCGTCAACGCCGGCGAGAGCTCCCGCACCATCGTGATCTTCACCAGCGACAACGGCTTCTTCCTCGGCGAACACGGCTTGGCGGGTAAGTGGTTTCCCTTCGAACCGTCGATCCGGGTACCGCTGATCATCCACGACCCGCGGCTTGCCGGCCGCCAGCGGCGGCGGCAGATGGCGCTCAACGTCGACCTGGCGCCGACGCTGCTGGATTGGGCCGAGATCGAGGCACCCCGGGTGATGCAGGGGCAGAGCCTGCGCGCGTCGCTGACCGACCCCTCGGCCGCCCTGCGCGACGACTGGTTCTACGAGCACCACTACCAACCGAAGGACAGCTACATCCCGGCCAGCACCGCGGTGCGGGGCACCCGCTACAAGTACATCCGTTGGCACGGCGAGCAGGCCGGCGAGTCGTTGTTCGATCTGGAAGCGGATCCCCAGGAGACCCGGGACCTGGCAAGAGAGCCGGAGGCCGCGGCGCGGCTCGCCGAGCTACGGGCCCGGCACGACGTGCTTCAGGAGGAGACTTCCCGGCCGGTCTGAGGAGTGGTTTCGTCCTCGGCCGTCACCGGCTGCCCGGATTCTTCCTGCTCTTCCCCATCGAGATGGGCCTGATCGTCGGGTGACAGCGCCGGATACAGCTCCGCCATCTCGATGCCGAAGGCCACCCCGTTGCCGATCAAAAACGCCAGGGCGATGTCGACCTGCAGCGGACTGTGGGGCAACCCGCCGAAGAACTTCAGCGGCGACAGCGCCAGATAGACGCCGGCCAGCGCCGGTCCGGCGACCAGGAACTTGCCGACCCGCCAGCCCTCGACCGCCAGGGCGTCGTAGATCAGCGCGACGAGGAAGATCCCGAGCCCCAGCGCGATCTGCGACGCGGAGCTGGTGAGTTGAAGCTGAAGACCCGCTTCCCGGGCCAGCACGAACTGCCAGGTGCCGTAACCGGCGATGACCGCGAGGGCGGGGCGTTTGTTGCGGGTGCGTGCCCCGGCAAAGATCGCGGCGCAGAGGCCGCCGATCATCAGGCAGCGAAACGCCGGGTTGCCGGCCTGGAGCACGGCGCGGCCGAAGACCATGCCTCCGAACAGCAGTGCCCCCGCCCAGCCCGCGACGAAGCGGACGAGAAACGCGACGAAGCCGCCTGCGGTCACGCCACGCCGTGCTGCTCGGGATTGAGCGCGCGCTTGACCAGATCCTCGTCGATCAGCAGCTGGTGGCCTTCGCCGGCCTGCTTGACGTCTTCCTGGGAGAACGGGTCGTACTCGTAGGGCTTGATGATGCGGCCGTAGACCGCCTTCAGCGCTCGAGCGCCGATGCGGCTATTGTTGGACGCTTCCTCGGCGATCTTCTGGATCGCCCCCTCGGTGATCTGCAGGTCGATCCCGTAGCTCTTGAAGAAATTCTGGGAGGACTTGAACACGCTGTCGTCGGTGTTCATGAAGATCTGCTTGAGCATCACCGGGTTCAGATCCTGCAGGATCAGCTCGTTATCGAAGCGCGAGAGGAACTGGGGCTGCATGCCGTAATCGAACAGGTCTTCCTGCTTGAAGTGGTGGCGCAGGGTGAAGTACTCGCGGATCTGCACCTCGCCGTCGACGAAGAAGGTCTCGGTGGGCAACTTGACCTTGCTGGTCGGAGCGGTCACGCGCTCGTAGACCTGGTCGTAGAGCTTTTCGAAAGCGCCGGCGCAGAGAAACAGCATCTTGCCGGTGTCGATGGTCACCGCCACACGCTCGGGCGTCTTGTCCTTGTAGATGGTCAACGGCCAGAGCACCTTCTCACCCTCGATCAGGGTCAGCAGCGCCTGCTGGATGTTGATGCCCATGACGTAGGGCTTGCCGCCGACGATGCCCGAGACCTTGTCGATCTCGTCGAGGCAGACGGTGGCGTTCTCCATGTGCTCCTTGAGATCCTCGGCGCTGGCATCATCCCCCAGGATCTGACGGGCGCGCTCCTCGAGCCGCTTGAGCATCAGGCTGGTGTCGACGCTGCCCTCTTCGGTGGCGAAGGTGTTGGCGTTCATCACGACCACGACCCGGTACTGCGGGTTGTCGGTCAGCGAGGCGTAGTACTTCTCCATCGCCCGCATGATCGTCGTCTTGCCGGTACCCGAGTTCCCGATCAGCATCAGGTTGCCGTAGGGCTCGCCGCAGAGGTGCTTGTAGATCGCCACCGAGACGAAGCGCAGCGCTTCCTCCTGGCCGATGACGGTCTGCTTCATGAAGTCGTTGATCTCGGTCGGTTTCATGGGAATTCCCGCTTGTGAGTAATCGAAGTCGTGAATCGTCGATTATAGCCACTTCCGGCTCCCGGCGCCGAAGGTGGGCTACCAGCGGAACTCGGTGCGGGCCGTGGCCAGGGACAGCCGCTCGAACAGGCTGCGGGCGTGCTCCGACAGCAGGTAGGGAATCCGGATTTTCCGGCCGGTCTGGGAGCCTCCGGCGGTATCGACCCGCAGGGCGGCCATCCGGTAGCGGCGGTCGATCGGGCTCTGAGTCAGCTCCACCACCTGGACCTTGGAGAAACGGGCGGCCAGCACCCGGCGGCTCCACCAGCCGCTGCGGTAGGCCACGAACTGCTCACCTACCGCCCAGTTCATCCGCCGGTAGGCCGGCGGAGCGGTCCCCAGCAGCAGC
>CAZBZH010000064.1:0-12574 GCA_964496265.1 uncultured Acidobacteriota bacterium
GGCGCGTCGCTGCGGCTCTTGCGCCGCGAGGACCGAGCCCCGGCGCCACCGGCAAGGCGGGAGTCCGCGGCAATCCCGGCGATGGTCAGGGTCAAGACCGTCGTCTTGAGATCCGGATCGGCCAGGCGCAGCACCGTTGCGGTGCGCACCCCCATGGCCACCGCCGTGCCCACGATGATCCCGTAGATCGACCACAGCGGCGTTCCCGCGCGGAAGTCGAACCCCAGGGCGCAGAGCACCGCCGCCGTCATGAACGCCACCTCGAAGGCCGCCGCCCAGGTCAGCCAGCGCCGGTGAGTCGAGGTCTTCATCGCCGCCGCCAGCCGGCCTCCGGCCAGGGCACCCAGGGCGAAGGCCGCCAGGGCCGCGAGGGAACGGGCCGGGCTGACCCCCTCGGCCCCGGCGAGGGCGAAGCCGAGAAAGGCCACGTTGCCGGTCATCAGCGCCGTGAACACCCGGCCGAGCCCCATGAAGCTGACGGCGTCGACCATGCCGGTGGTCACGGTGAGGAGCAGCAGGCTCCATCCCAGAGGGGAAAAGGCGCGGGGTGAGTTGGCTTGCATCGCACCGAAGACTACGACGTTTTCGCCGGTCGGCGGAAGCCGGGCTCGAAATCAAGCCCTGAAAGAAAAACGCCGGCCCGCATCGCTGCGGGCCGGCGTGAGTTCAGAGCCTTGGATCGATCAGGGAGCCGGTTCGTCGCCGCAGGCGTTGGCCGGCGTCACCAGGTAGAAGTAGGTGTTGGCGTTGGCGCCGCTACCCTGATCCTCGAACAGGGTCGACTGGGTGTTATCCAGCAGGATGAAGTCCTGGGGGTTCCCGGTCGAACGGTTGATGTTGTACTGGGCCGCGTTGGCGGTCGCGCTCCAGTTCAACTGGACGTGAGCCTTGTTGACCAGCAGGCCGGTCAGGTCGACCACATCCGACGGAAGCGGCTGGGTGTCGGTATCGACGGCCGCCACGCTGACGCTGTTGCCGTCGAGGAAGCCGTTGTTGTTGGCACCGCCGCCACAGGTCTCGTTGTTCTCGGCGCGAACCGCGTAGTAGACCTGCACGCCGGTCGGGGCGGCCAGGTCGACGTACGAGGTGCCGCTGACGCCCGAGGCGATGCGGTTGCCTGCCGAGGGGGTGAAGCCCGGCGTGGTGTCTCGGTAAACCGAGTAGGTTCCCGCGTCGCCGCTACCCCAGGAGAAGGCCGGCTCCCAGCTGACGGTCACACCGTCGAGGCCGCAGGCGTTGTTGTCCATCGCCGAAACCACGCCGGCGAAGGAGGGGGTCACGGTACAACCGCCGCAGGCGGCGTAGTCCGGGAACGACGCATCCTTGAAGATCACGTCATCCACCGTCCAGCCCGAGTACTGGGTCGAGCCGTCGGAGGTCTGACCGAAGCGGACGCCCACTCCCAGCGCGCCGTCGGCGAAGACCGAGACCGGGTAGCGCTCGAGGACGTAGTCCCCTTCGGAGTAGGTCTGGTTGCGGTTGAAGAACAGCGTCTGGCCGATGCCGTTGAACAGCAGCACCATCGACGCGGTGTCTCCCTGGTGGACGTGGAGCTGACGGCGAACCAGCAGCTCGGTGTTGGTCCAGGAGGCGGCGTTCTGCAGCGGCGAGGTCGCGCTCTCGTCGATGCCCGCCTCGTAGTCGCCGGGAAGCGATCCCTGGCCGGTCAGGTCGTGACCGAGCACACCGAACTTGTGGTACGCCTCGGTCGGGTCCGCCGGACCCGAGGAGCCGCCAAGCCCCTGAGGCGTGCCGATCTCCCACTCCCCTTCCATCGTCCAGTCGCCGTTGTCGGCCTCGAAGGACTCCCGGTAGTAGAGGCCGGGAATATCGAAGGTCTGGGCGCTGAAGGGTTGGCCGTTGACGTCGGACACCGTGGTGTTGCCGTAGGCGTCGGTGGCGGTGATCCGCACGTAGGCTTCGCTACAGAGTTCGATCGGACGGATCGTGCCGGCGTGACTCGACACCAGGGCGCCGTCGGAGATGACGTTGCCCAGTGCCGGCGTCTCGCCCCACTCGATCACGGTGTCGGTCGGCTCCGAGGTGTCCCAGGTGACGGTGAAGCGGTCGTCCCGCACATCGCCGATGACCACGTTCTGGATCACCGGGCCCGCGCAGTCCGCCGTGGCGCTGTCGAAGGAGATCGATGAACGGCCGGTGCCGTCATCGGTGTCCCGGTAGCTGACGGTGATGATGTCGCCGTCCTGCACCTGCAGGATGCCGTCGGGAGCCGGAGCACCCAGGGCGGTGGTGATCGTGCCGGAGAACACGGAAGTGTTGGGACCGGTCTCGGTCGCGACGATCATCTCCTCAACCGTTTCACTGCTGCTCGAGAGGAACAGCGTCGCCGTTTCGGCGAGCAACGGATCGGTGTTGAGGTCCAGGTCGACCACCTGGAAGTCGACGCTGTCGTTGCAGGAGTAGAAGTTGTTGCCGATGGTGGCCTGTCCGGCGCTGCAGGGTTGCAGGCCGTTGCCGAAGTCGCCGAAGGTCTCGAAGTAGTAGAACTGGCCACCGTTGTCGTCGACCGATTCGTTGCCGTGACGATCGGTGGAGCGCACCTCGTAGAAGTAGACGGTGCATTCCTGCAGGCCGTTGAGCGTGATCGAGTGCTCGGTCAGCAGACCGAACTGGCTGGCGACGTTGGTCGGAGGCGTGGTCTCACCCCAGACGATCTCCCCCTCGGACTGTTCGTCGGTATCCCAGACCACCGTCGCCGACACGTCGGAGATGCCCTCCTCGGCGATGTTGGCGATGATCGGCCGCTGACAATCCGCCTCGGCGGTGTCGATACGCAACTCGTTGAGCCCGCCCTCGCCGTTATCCGCATCGAGGTACTCGACGGTGATGCTGTCCAGGTGCGCCAGGCTCAGCAGGCCGTCGGCACCGGCCGCGGCATCGGTGGTGAAGATCTCACCGGCGTACTTGCCCGAGCCCGGACGGGTCTCGGTCAGCAGTACGTTCTCCGGAGTGGACTCGCTATCCGAGGAGATCGAGACGTTGAGCGAGGCCGCTCCGGTGTTGCCGTCGATCACCCGGATCCCGATGCGGGTATCGCAGGAGTAGAAGTCGTCATCGAGCCGCACCCGGCCCTCGGAGGGCTGGATCAGCTGGCTGGTGCCGCCGGTGACCACCAGCGCGAAAGCCGCGTCCACCTCGGTCGTGTCCAGGTAGGCGTCCTGGTTCAGCTCAGGCGCGCTGACCTCGACGCTCCACTTGCCCGCCTCGGGGTTGAGCACGAACACGTTCTCGACGGTGTCGATGTCGTTGGGCACGCCGCCGGGGGTCGACTCGGTGCCGACATCCAGCCCGACGTTGCCGTGGTAGATCGTGCCGCTGGGCGAGGTGACCTTGAGGTCGAGGTTGTTGATGCGGTGCATCGAAGCGGAGGTCGTGCCCGGAGGGTCCGGGTAGACCATGGTGACCTTGAGCTCGCTCTCACCGGCGAGCACATCGACTTCGTAGATCCCGAAGTCGTTCAGTTCGAGGACCACCTCTTCATCGATGATGAAGCTCTGGGGAGCCCGCTGGTCGGCGAGCTGCAGGTTGGGGCGCCCCCAACCCTGGTGCACCCGGGTCAGGTCGTCGCTCAGTCCGCTGAAGGGGTACTGATGGGCGTTGTTGATCAGCAGCGCCTTCATCGTCGAGAAGTGCGGCTGCCGCTCGAACACCGTCGAGCCCTCGGGATCGGTGCCCCAGATGTTCTCGGACCACATCTGGATCATCAGACCGAGGATGCCGGCGCTCTCGGGGGTCGCCGCCGAGGTGCCGCCGAAACCGGAGGTGTAGCCGCTTCCGGTCGTGGTCGTGTAGATCTCGGTGGTCGCCGAGTTGATGTCCGGCTTGATCCGTCCGTCCTCGGCGGGGCCGATGGAGGCGCCGTTGCTCCAGTTGTCGTCGGAGGGGTCGAGGGTGTTCTCGTGGTTGATGCCCCCGACCGAGATCACGTTCTTACCCCAGGCCTGGGGCCGGCTGTTCTGGTTGCCGGTGTTCGACTGGGAGTTGAGGATCGCGAAGTCGAGACGCCAGACGATGTCGTCCATCTCCGAGGAGACACTGGTGTAGTTCGGCACCTGGGAGTTGCCCCAGGAGTTGGTCTGGAAGGACGCGAAGTAGGGCGCTTCCTTCAACTCCTGGGTGTGGGCGAAGCGATCGCCGAGGAAACCATAGTCGGCCGCGATACCTTGCTCGGCGCAGGGCATGTGACCGGTGCCGGCGCCGTCCCCGTCGCCGTCCCGGTCGCCGTTGCCGAACACGATGCCATAGGTGCTGGTGCCGTGGCTGCTGACGTCGGTCGGGCCGTGCTCGAGGATGCCGTCGAAGTCGGGATGGTCGGTCTGGAAGCCGGAGTCCATCACCTCGCCGCGCACCCCCTGGCCACACCAACCGTAGTTGGTCTCCAGGTAGTTGGTGCCGCCGTCTTCGCGCACCAGGTCCATATCGGTGGACGGCTCGGTCCAGCGATCGATCCAGAGCACGTCATGGTGAGCCGCCAGCACGCGGAGCTGGCCGCGGTCGACCTGGAGTTCCATCCGGTGACCGTTGGGCCAGTTGGAGATCACCTCGGCGCCGATCTTGTCGGCGTACGCAGCAATGCGGTTCTTGCCCTCTTCACCCCACTCGAAGGCCATCACGTTGACCTTGAGCGACGGATCCGCCTCGGCGGCCTCGCCGTCCAGGTCGAGCCAGCCGCGCAGGTCGGCGGAGAGCCGGTAGGCGGGCTGGTAGGGCGCGACCCGCTCGACGAACTCGAGGGCGCGGATCGAAGGAAGCTGAGTCGTGTTGCGCAGCCGAACCACGTGGGTGTTGTGCGGGAGATAGTTGAGGACCTCGACGCCCAGGGCGCTCAGGGCCTCGCGCCACTCGGGCAGACCGATGGTGCGGAACTGCACCAGGAAGACCCGGCCGTCGGCGGGGAGGGTCAGCCCCTGGATCGCCGCGGGCATCGGCTGCCCCGGCTCGATGGCGCCGTCGCGGAGTCGCATGGCGGTCTTGAGCGAGCGCGCCTCGCTCCAGGTCTGGCCGCCGTCCCGGCTGAAGGTGAACCAGCGGGTGCCGTCCTCGTTCCAGGTGGCGAAGCGGCCCTTGCCGGTGGGGTCGGCCCCTTCGGGCCCGAGGGTCACCGCCGCGGTGGTTTCCCGCAACAATTTCGGCAGACCGGCCGCGTCACGCAGCCAGATCTCGCGAACCTCCTCGACCCGCTCTATAGAGAGGAGCGGCGCGTTGCCGTCTTCGGCGACGATGGCGCCGAACAAGAATGAACACAAAAGAACAGAAAGGCAGGCCCAGACCCGCGTTCCGCGCATGGATTAACCCCCCGTGGTCCGGTGGCTTCCGCGGTCGCGCTGAAGACACGGACCTCCGTACCTGCGAGGATATACGACGACCTTCCCCAGGTGTCCCGTCCTGGGGTAGAGTGCGCCCTCACGGGGCAGGTACCGAGGAACGCAGGCTTGAAGACGGTCTACAGCGCGGGCGACCACGTCGACGACTACTGCCGCCCCTGCAAGATGCTCCGGGACCACACCGTCCTCGTCACCGGGAGCGCCAAGGAACCCCTGCGGGTGATCTGCGGCTACTGCGGTAGCCAGCACAACTACCGGGGCGCCCGGGAGCCGGGTGTCCGGCCCGCCCGCACCCCCGGCAGCGGCCCCCATAGCTCCCCGGCCGCCGGCCAACCCTGGTCCCTCGTCAGCGATCGCGAAAGGAGTGCTCCGCCCATGAGTCTGGAGAACGGCCCCGCCGACATCGAGATGCTGCTACGCCGGGTGATCCGCGAGGAGACCGGCCTGACCGACACGCCGCCCGGCGACCGCTGGCGCGGCGGCGACCTGGTGCTGCGCCCGGGCAAGGAGGGGGTCCAGGAGAAGGTCATCCCGATCGAGACCTTCTTCAGCAAGATCGTGATGGTGCGCAACCGCCTGCGCACCCTGGAACAACAGATCAACTCGGCCGATCTACCCAACGACGTCAAGCTCAAGATCCAGGGCTACATCACCGGCGCCTACGGATCGCTGACCAGCTTCAACGTGCTGTTCGCCGACGAAGAGGACCGCTTCAAGGGTTCGGGGGGCAAGTGAGCTCCGGGCGACCGGCCGTTGCCGCGCTGATCGCGCTGGCGCTGGTCGCCGGCTGTGCCCCACACCGGGAGAATGGCGCCGGCGCGCACGCGGCGAAGAACGCCGGCTCCGAGTCCACCGGCTCCGCGCAGAACGTGGGTTCGCCGCAGCGCAGCACCACGCTGCAGGGCCGGCGCATTGCCTACGTCGATCACGGCAGCGGCAAAGACGCGGTGCTGTTCGTCCACGGCTGGGCGGGGACCCACCGCATCTGGAAGAAACAGCTTCCGCCGTTTGCCGAATCTCACCGTGTGCTGGCTCTGGACCTACCGGGCCACGGCTCCAGCGAAGAGCCGGCCGACGGCTACACGATGGATCTGTTCGCCGACGCCGTCGCGGCGGTGCTGGACGACGCCGGGATCGACAAGGCGGTGCTCGTCGGTCACAGCAACGGCGTGCCGGTCATCCGCCAGTTCTATCGGCGCTATCCCGAACGCACCCGCGGCCTGATCGCCGTCGACGGCGCCTTCCGCGCGATGTTCCCGCCGGAGATCCAGAAACGCTTCCTCGGCCGGTTCCGCTCGGAGTACTGGGAGGACAACGTCCAGGCGTTCATCGACGGCTTCCCCCGCTTCAGCCTGTCCGAGGAGGACTTCCAGGAGATTCGCGCCGACGCGGTGGCCCAGCCGCAGCACGCGATCCTGGGCAATCTGGAGGCGACGATGGAGCAGGAGATCTGGAAGCAGGATCCGATCGACTGCCCGCTGCTGGTGGTCAACGCCGTGCAGCCGGCCTGGACCGCCGAGTACGAGCAGTTCGTGCGCAGCCTCGCTCCGCAGGTCGACTACCGGATGGTGTCCGGCGCCAGTCACTTCCTGATGCGGGATCGCGCCGACGAACTCAACGGTCTGATTCGGGAGTTTCTGGCTTCACGAAAACCATGAGGTGCTGCCAGGGCAACACGTCCCGGTTCTCCTCGAAACGTAGACCCGCGGCGGCCATCTCCTTGCGCGCCTGCGCCTCGGTCATCTTGTGCAGCGGCAGCATCGGCACGTCGGGATCCTCGGCGCGATACTCCACCAGATAGACCTTGCCGCCGGGCCGGAGCCCGCGCACGATGCCCGCCATCATCTCCCTGGGATGGGAGAACTCGTGGTAGGCGTCGACCATCAACACCGCGTCCACCGAAGCGGGTTCCAGGTTGGGGTCGGTGATCGAGCCCAGCACGGTGCGCACGTTGTCGGCGCCCTTCTTACGGCTCTTCTTGTTCTCGATGAAATCCAGCATCTCCTGCTGGATGTCGACGGCCAGTACCTGCCCCTGGGGCACCTCGCGGCATAGGCGGAAGGTGAAGTAGCCGCTGCCGGCGCCGATATCGGCGATCACCGTGTCCCCGGGAAGCGCCAGACTCTTGACCAACAGGTCCGGCCGTTCTCGCCGCTTGCGATCGTCCCGCTCCAGCCACTGGGTGCCCCGGTGGCCGAGCACGAAGGAGATCTCCCGGCCCATGTAGACCTTGCCGATCCCGTCGGGGCTGGCTTCCCGGGTGGTGTAGTGGGAGGCATCGTCCGACGCCGAAACGACGACCGCGGTCATCGTGACAAGCAGAACCGCCGCGACGGTCAGGCGGCGCATGGGTGCGGGAGGTCGAAGCATGCCTTCATGCTAGGCGCGGGGTCCAGCCGGGGGCTACCCGGAGGCCGGAGAGCGGCCTGCCCGGGTGGCGCCCCGGGCCGCAGAACCCTGTAGAATGAACGGGATGCCCGAATTCTGGAGGTACCCCCGTGAACGTCTCGCATCGCATCCCGGCCCTGATCCTGGCCCTGATCCTGGCCCTGGCCCTGCCCGTCGCGGCCCTGGCCGACTGGCCTCACATCCGCGGTCCCCAGGCCGACGGCACCACCCGAGCCCAGAGTAAGCTCGCCGACGGCAACGTCGGCCTCAAGGTCGACTGGAAGATCGACCTCGGCTCCGCCTACTCCGGCATCGTCTCCGACGGCGACAAGGTGGTCACCATGTTCGCCGACGACGACGGCGATTGGCTGGGAGCGTTCGACGCCGCCAGCGGTGACGAGCTCTGGCGCTACAAGCTGGGCGAGATCACCCAGGGTGAAGACGGCGCCGACGACGGCCCCCTGAGCAACCCGACGCTGGGACACGGCCACGTCTACGCCCTCGGCTCCCGGGGCGTGCTCCACGCCGTGCGCCTGGACAACGGCAAGAAGGGTTGGTCCAAGTCCCTGGCCGACGAGTTCGGCGGCAAGTCGCCCCACTTCGGTTTCACCACCACGCCGCTGATCGTGGACAAGCTGGTGGTGGTCCAGGCGGGCGGCGACGAGGGCCGCTCCATCGTGGCGCTGGACGCCAAGAGCGGTGAGAAGCGCTGGACCCACGGCGAGGGCAGCATCGACTACCAGTCGCCGGTGCTGATGACCCTCGGCGGCAAGCAACAGATCGTCGCCGTCAACTCGACCGGCATCACCGGCCTCGATACCGGCGGCCGGCAACTTTGGAACCTGGCCTTCGAAGAGGGTCAACGGGCCAACTCGACCACACCGGCATTCATCGGCAACGACCGCTTCCTGATCAATGCCCGCCCCGGCGTGATCGCCTACGAGGTGCGCAAGTCCGGCGCCGGCTTCGAAGTCGCCGAACTCTATCGCTCCGACGTGCTCGGCCAGAGCTACGCAGCGCCGGTGTACCACGACGGTCACGTCTACGGCTTCCGCGGCAAGGTGCTGGCCTGCATGAACGCCGAGAACGGCGAGCGTGTCTGGCGCTCCCGGCCCCCCGGCGGCGACGGCCTGATCCTCGTCGACGGCAAGCTGGTGATCTTCGCCGCCAAGGGCAACGTGGTCATCGCCGACGCCTCCACCGAAGGTTACAAGGAGCGGGCCACGGTCCAGGCGCTGGAGGGGAGTTCGCTCACCTGGCCCAGCTTCGCCGGTGGCCGGGTATTCGTGCGCAACCTGGAAGACATGGCGGCGGTGTCGCTGGCGGCCAAGGCTGCCGAGGCGGCGTCGGGCAGCGATGCGGCCCAGTCCCATGCCTTCGGTGAGTGGCTGACCCGGCTGGCCCAGTCCGGGGAACGCAAGTCGGAGATGATCGATACCTTTCTGGCCGGCCATGAGCGAATGCCGGTGATCGACGGCGAGTGGGTGCACTTTCTCTACCGCGGCGACGTCGAGGACGTGGCGCTGATGGGCTCGATGCTCGGCGGCTCTCCCGAGCCGATGCACCACGTCGAGGGCACCGACCTGTTCCATCTCAGCTACAAGCTGCCCAAGGGCCTGCGCTTCGAGTACTCGTTCCAGACCGACTACAGCGACTGGTCTCACGATCCGCTCAACGACCGCGTCGTTCCCGCCGTCTCGGGGGACCGCAAGCTGTCGGAGTTCTTCACCGCCGGTTACGAGCAGGACAGCCACACCGAAGTGCCCGACGGCCCCCGGGGCCAGCTCGAGACCTTCACGCTGACCAGCAAGATCCTGGGCTACGACAAGGAGATCAAGGTCTGGCTGCCGCCGAGCTACGCCGAAGGCCGCGGCGCCTACCCGCTGCTGATCGTCAACGATGGGCATACCTGGCTGGACAAGGGGCTGATGCAGAACACCCTGGACAACCTGGTCGGCGAGCGGATGCGTCCGGTGATCGCCGTGTTCGTGCCCTCCCACCGCCAGTGGTGGCTGGAAGCGGGCGGCACCCGCACCGAGGAGTTCGTGCGCATGCAGGTCGACGAACTGCTGCCGGCGCTGCGCGAGCGCTACCGGGTCGCCGACGGCGAGCGGGTTCACGCGGTGATGGGCACGCGCTACTACGGCATCAGCGCGGCGATGGCGGCGCTGCTCCACGACGAGGTCTTCGGCGGTGCGGCGCTGCAGAGCGTGGCTCTGGGCATGGGCGGCGACCGCCTGATCGAGGAGATCAAGACCGGCAAGGCCAAGGGCCTGCGTCTCTACCTGGACTGGAACCGTTACGACATCAAGGATGTCGACCGGGGTTACGATGCCGCCGCCGACTCCCGGCGTCTGGCCGGGGTCATCGAGTCCAGCGGTCACGCGTTGACCGGTGGAGAGCGAAGGGACAGCGCCGGCTGGAGCGGCTGGCGCAACCGTGCCGACGAGATCCTGACGACATTGTTCCCCGCGGGCTCCTGAGCCCGCGATGTCTCCGACCGCCGGCGCGTTCGCGACCACCTTTGGGCTCGTGCTCGTGGCGGTGCTGTGTTGTGTGATTGAGATCCCGCGGATCGAACGCGCGCTGGAAGAAGCCGCGGTCCTTGCGGCAGGTGAACTGGGCATCGCCGAAGAAGCGGTCACCGCCGAGGCCGTCGGCAACAACGTGGAAATCAGGCTGGAAGGCGCCACCCAGGAACAAGCTCAACGCGTCCGCGAAGCCGTGCGAAAACGCACACCGATCGCACAACTCGTCGATGTCGAACCTACGGGCGTGCCGCGAAGCCGGATTGGCGCCGACGATACCGCGGGGGGTTCGGGGGCCGGTCTGGAGCGACTCCAATCCGACGTGGACACCCTGGTCCGCGAACGGCGCATCTCCTTCGAGATGGGCACGGCCGAGCTGACCGAAGACAGCCGCGCGACCCTCGATGAGTTGGCGGACCTGTTGCGTAGCCGCGGCCTGAGTCTGCGGGTCGAGGGACACACCGATGCCAGCGGCGACGCCGCCGCGAACCTGCAGTTGAGTCGTCTGCGCGCCGAGAGCGTCGTGGCCTACCTCAGTAGCGTCGGGCTGGAACACAACCGGATGGAGCCGGTGGGTCTGGGGGACACCCGGCCGATCGCCGACAACCGCAGCCCCGAGGGACGACAGCAGAATCGTCGGGTGGAGTTCCGCCTGGATCGAGGAGCCCGACCGTGATCTACCTGATGCTCGATATCCTGATGTGGCTCGCCCTGGCGGCGGCACTCGGGTTTCTCCTCGGTTGGTTTCTGGTCGGGCGTCACTGGAACCGCCGGCTGATCGCGCTGGAGTCCACCTGGGCCAACAAGTTGACCGCCTTCGATCAGCGCATCCAGACCTTCGATCACCGCTCCGTCGAGGTCGACAGCCGCACCCGCAGTCTCGTCGAGAAGAGTTCGAAGCAGGGCAAGGTGCTGCAGCGGCTGGAAGATGAGGCGAAAGCCCTGGCCGAGCAACGGCGCAACCGGGAACAACGCCTCAGCGCCGCCGAGGAAAAGGTCGCCGGCCAGGCGAAGCGGCTCGCGACCATGGATGGCTGGGACGGGCGCCTGGGCGAGCTGGAATCGGCCCGCAAGAAGGGCGACGAGGACCTCGCGGAGCAGGCCGGCCGGATCGACATCCTGAAGAAGACGGCGAAGACGCTGGAAGAGAAGACCGCCAGGGACCTGCAAAGCAACGCAACCCGACTGGGCGAGCTCGCCGAGACCCTCGGTGCCCAGGAGCAGCATCTCGGTCGGTGCGACGAGAGCCTGGCCCAGAGCGAGTCGCGGCTGAACGAGCTGCTGCAGAGCCTCGAAGGCCTGGAATCCCGCCTGGACCGGCTATCGTCGGATCAGCAATCGAAAGTGGGGGCCCTGGAGACCCGCCTCGGTGAAGTAAGCGCCGACGGCGCAAAGCGGGCCGACGCGCTGGATTCCCGCATCACCGAGATGCATGCCGGCAGCGCCAAGTCAAACGAAGCGCTCGATGCCCGCGTCACCGAGGTCGATCAAGCGACGACCCGGTCCGCCGGTGAACTGGCGGCGCTCGGCAAGGGGGTCGACGAGCTGACTCAGGGACTGGGCGCCCTGAGCCGGGGTGTCGACCTGCTCGGCGAGAGCGTCCAGGAGAAGATTCGCAACGCCACCGACCGTACCGAGCAACTGGCGGATTGGGTCGGCGCCTACGACAGCAAGGTCGACGAGCTGCAGAAGAGGGTCGACGAGAAGGTCGGCAACGCCTCCGATCGAACCCGGCAACTGGAGGACTCGATCGGCGCCTACGACGGCCGGCTCAATGAACTGCAGAAGCGGGTCGACAGCAAGGTCGATCAGACCGTCGACCGCACGAAACAACTAGAGAGCTGGGTTGCGGCCTACGACGGCCGGGCGGACGAACTACAGAAGCAGGTCGACGACAAGGTCGGTGCCGCGGTCGACCGCACCGTGCAAATGGAAGCGTGGCTCTCTGCGTACGACGGCAAGATCGACGAGATGAACAGCCTCGTGGCAAAGCTCGGCAGCGAGCTTCGTGAGCGGCTGGAACAGTTGGAACAGCAGAAGACGCGCCTCGCCCCGCCGGCACCTGCGGCACCTGCGGCACCTGCGGCACCTGCGGCACCTGCGGCGGCAGCGGGACCTGCACCCACCGCAACGCCTGCCGCCGGCGAACAGACACGGCTGGACCTGGAGTTGCCCGACTCGGAAACGGAGGCCGCGCCCGAGCCCATCCCCGAGCCGGCCCCCGAGCCCGCGCTCACGCCGGAGGCGGAGCCGATCACCCCGATCGACGACCTGAAGAAGATCAAGGGGGTCGGTGTGGTGTTGGAGCGGACC
>CAZBZH010000065.1:0-1567 GCA_964496265.1 uncultured Acidobacteriota bacterium
GTCTGCTCCACGCCCTGCTGATGCTCGAGCCGTTGCCCGGCCGGGATGCCTCGACCGCCCGGCTGGACCTGTTGACCGTGGCCGCCTCGTCGCGGGCCGAATGGAGCGGCACCGCCCGCTACGCCGTCGGCTGGTTGGACGAACTTCAGGGCAGCTTCGACCGGGCTCGGGCCGCCTATCAGCGTTTGATCGTCGACCTGCCCGATACCGATGCGGCCAATCGCGCCCGGGTCGGTCTGGCCCGGCTCGAACTGCGTGCCCGGGAATTCGGTGCGGCGGCCCGCTGGCTGCAGGACGCCGTCGAGCGGGACAGCGGCGACGACACCGGCGCCTCGGCGCTACGCGAGCTTGCCGTGCGCCAGATGCTGCGGGTGCGCAAACTCGGCGGCAACTGGCAGTTGCCTCAGGGGCCCGGCGCCGGAGCGGAGCTGCGCGGGGTCAAGGATCTGGTGCGGCTGGAAGACGGAAGCGTGCTGATCGTCGACGCCCGCGGCGGCATGATCCTACGGGTCAGCGCCGAAGGGCGCACCGTGGCCAAGTGGGCCCTCGAGAGCATTCGTGCCGTCACCGTCGACGGCCTCGGGCGGGGTTTCGTCGCGGCCGGCGATCGGATCTACCGGCTGCAGCCCCAGACCGCATTGCCCGTCGCGTCCCAGGGTGAGTTCGCCCCGGTGCGGGCGATGGCAGCCGACTCCACCGGCCGCATCTGGGTGGTCGGCCGCAAGGGGCAGCGTATCGGCCGCATCGACCCGGCGGCGGAGGCCCCCGAGGTGTTGTGGCAGTCCCGGGATCGCAAGATCGAGAAGCTGCTGTGGGACGGACAGCGCCTGGTCGCCGTCGACGGCGACGAGGGGCAGCTGGTGGAGATTCGCGAGGACGGAAGCGAGGCGCCTCTGGGGCAGCCCGGCTTCCAGCGGCCGCTGTCGGCAGCCGCCGACCCGGCCGGATACTTCGCCGTGCTCGACGGCAAGGCGCAGCACGTGTTGCTGTTCGGTCCCGGCGGCAAGATGGTCGAGAGCTACAACTGCGAACAGCGTGGCCTTCAGCGTCCGCTGGCCATCGCGCTGGGTCCCGACGGGGCCCTCGATGTCTACGACTCCGAGCAGGGTTGGGTGAGGGTGCCGTGATGAAGCGCGAGATGATTCGAATCGCCGCACTGCTGTCGCTTTGTGCGTTGACCCTGTTGCCCATTGCCGCCCAGGAGGCCGACCCGCCGGCCGCCGAGGGTGCGTCGGCTCCTGCCGCTGCCGATCCTGCCGCTGCCGAGGCCGCGGCTGCGGAACAAGGGAGCGACCCTGCGGTGCGCGCCCGTCTCGACGCGATCCGCGATGACCTGGTGCAGCTGCGCCTGGAGCAGGCGTTGGCCTCGATCGAGGCCCTGCTCGGCGATCCGTCGATGACCGTCGACGATCGCACCGAGGCGGTCGTGCTGCGCGGCCAGGTCCACGCCTCCTTCGGCGACTTCGACGCGTTGGAGCGAGACTACCGCGAGATCCTGCAGGCCCGGCCGGCGTACCGCCCGGACACGAGCCTGACCCCGGAGAAGGGGATGGAACGTTTCCGCAAG
>CAZBZH010000065.1:1577-12552 GCA_964496265.1 uncultured Acidobacteriota bacterium
CTTCGAGTTGGACCCGCCTGACGCCCGGGTGCTGGTCGACGGGCGCCCGGTGGTGATCCAGCCCGACGGCAGTCTGGCGGTGCTGGGCGGCGAGCGCTCGGTGCGCGCCGAGGCCAAGGGATTCGATCCCGAGACCTACGCGCTTCAGATCACTCCCGGCGAGGAGCAGCCGGTACGGATGCAGCTGGTGCCCAACGCCCGGGACGTGGTGGTGCGCACGATCCCCGCCGGGGTCGATGTCTACGTCGACGGTGCCCAGGTGGGGCGGACCGAGCCGCCGGAGTCGAGCTACGGCCGCCCGTCGGAGACCGGCGCGCTGTTGATCGCCAGCCTTCCCTTGGGTGAGCACGAGATCGAGTACAAGAAACCCTGCTTTGCCGACCACTCGGTACGGGACCTGGTCACGGTCGATCTACTGGATCGTTCGGCCAAGGTCTACGAGCCGGTGCGGATGCGGCCCTCCTTCGCCTCGTTGCGGGTTACCGGAGAACCGCTGGGCGCCAAGGTGCGGATCAACGGCGAGGACGCCGGGTTCATCCCCGTCGAGGAGGCCAAGGTCTGTCCCGGCCGGGTCGTGCTGGAGGTCGAGGCGGGCAAGCGGACCGTGTGGCGCGCCGAGCGCACCGCCCGGGAAGATGTCGCCGCCTCGTTCGAAGTGACTCCGCGGCCCAACGTGGCGATGGTCGGCGCTTCCAGCTGGCCGGGTGAGCTCCAGGAGTTCGCCGACCTGTTCAACGCGCCGAACCGGGTCGACGCGCCGTCGGGGGTCGACCTGACCCGCGCCGACGGTTGGATGCGCCTGGAGCTGCCGCGGGACACCGATCTGGCCTTTGCCGCGCTGCCGCCGCTACGGGATGGCGGTGCGGACCGCTGGTTCCTCTGGAGCCCGGTGCTGCGCACGGTGACGCAGCTCGAAGCGGCGCCCGATGAGTTTCCCCGGCCGACCTGGCAGCGCACGGTCTGGGGCATGACCGTCGCCGACAGCCGGCTCGGCGGCAAGGGCCTGGTGGTCGAGGTCGCCGTCGACGGCGCCGCGGCACGGGCGGGTGTGCAGATCGGGGATCGAGTGCTGGCCATCGACGATCAGGAGATGACCTCCGCCGCGATGATCCGCCGTCAGCTGCAGCAGGCGGGAGTCACCTCGCGCAAGTTCCGTCTGGCGGCTCCGGGAGCCACTCCTCGCGAGGTCGAGGTTACCGGCGACACCTCGCCGGTGCTGCTCGCATCCGGGGAACGTGTCGGGATGCCGGCGGTGCTCGCCGCCTGGGCCGCCGTGGACGCGGTGGCCTTTCCCGATCGGGCGGCGGCGGCGCTGGGCAACCTGGCGATGCTGCAGTCGGAATCGGGCAACGCGACCATGGCCGCCGAGAACTGGCGCCGGGTACGCTGGGGCGATCGCAAGGGGATCAACGCCGGCACCGCCTCGTACTACCTGGGGCGCGAACTGGCCGTGCTGGGTCGGGAGCGCGAGGCGATCGACGCCTTCCGAGCGGCGCTCGGCGCCGAGGCGCGGACCTTCACCGACGAGGGGCCGCAGCTGGCGCCGGCCGCTGCCGATCACCTGACCGACCTGGGCGAATCGGTCGACTGACCGCCGCCGCGCAGGCCGAGATGCCGTGCCCGGGTAGGAACTACTCCGGCCGCACGCCGGGTTGTCCGGACAGCACCAGGATGCGCATGGCGTCTTCCGTTGCCTTGAGCCGTGCCTCGGTCTGCACGAGCTGGTCGACCAGCAGTTCGATCTGGCCCCGGCGGCGATTCTCCAGCTGGCGGTCGAACATGCTCAGCGCGTCGTTCAGTTCGTCCTGGGTCAACAGCATCTCCGGCGGCTGCTGGCCGACCCGGGTCAGGATCTCATTGCTCTTGCTCTGCAGCCGCTCGTCGAAGCGGGCGCCATAGTTGGCCAGGGCCTGATTCAGTTCATCCCGGGAGACAAAGTCGTTGCGCACCGGCGTGCCCTCGATCACCTGGGAACCCTGCGGGCCGCCGGGCTGAGATAGCGGCGGGAGCGCCGTGGCGGTGGTCTGCTCGCCGCCGAGCTTGGGACCCAGCGCCACGCCGGTCGCGATGCCTCCGCCGATCAGCAGCGCGCAGAGAATGAAGCCGGCGGCGAAGGCCATCCAGGGCCGGCGGAACGCGGGCTGACGCAGCATCACGACACGGGGCAGGGCGGGGACATCGGGCTTGGCCTCGGAGAGGAGCGAGCGCGCCTGGCGCAGTTGCTCCAACTCGTGGCGGGTCTCGGCACACTCGGCGAGGTGCTCGTCCAGGGCCGACTCCTGGTCGGGGTCCAGCTCACCGTAGAGTTTGGCGACCAGCAGCTCTTTCCACTTGGCGTCGGACATCAGCTCACTCCCTCGGCGGTGAATCCCTGTTTGGCCAGGGCCGCCTTCAGACCGTTGAGGCCGTAGTACATCCGGGACTTGACCGTGCTCTCCGGACAGCCCAGGATCTCCGCGATTTCGCGGAACTTCATCCCCTCGAACTCCTTCATCACCAGCACCTCGCGCTGCTCGGCAGGGATCTCACCCAGCGCCTGGGTGATCAACTGCCGTCGCTCGGTGCGCTCCGCCGCCTCGGCGGGGTTGTCGTCGATCTGATGCACGGCGCTTTGCGCCGGCTCGGGTTCGAAGTCACTGTTGCGCTCGACCACCACCGCCGACCAGCGGCGTTTCTTGCGCAACTGGTCGCGACAGAGGTTGAGGGCGATCTGGTACATCCAGGTCGAGAACTTGGCGCCGGGCTTGAAACGGTCCGCCTTGTTCAACACCCGCAGGAAGGTCTCCTGACAGATGTCCCGGGCATCCTCGGGGCGGGAGATCATCCGGTAGACGAAGTGAAACAGGGGGCGCTCCCAGCGAGCGACCAGCGTTCCAAACGACTCGTTGTCACCCGAGCGAACCGCCAGCAGCAGTTCCTCGTCGGTCGGACCGTGCAATCTCCCCTCCACGGGCAGCCTTTTTCACCGGGCTACACCAGTGTAGAACGCGCGACGGGGCTATTTGGACGAAGGAAATGGCCAGATTTCCCCCGTCGCGGCCTAACGAGGGCGCGTGGCGGAGGGGGACGAGTCTCCGGGAACCCGCTCCCGCCCGGCACCCCTGCGTACCGTTCCGGCGGCGAAAACGCTGATTGTTAGTGAATGTGACGGTTTTGCGACGCCTGTTGCTGGTCCGAAACGCCGCTTGACTGTTGCGAATTGGCAGGGCAGCATGCGGTGAACGATGTCTTGAACGGGAAAACCACCACCCGACCGACCGCTGACCGAGGGGGACTCATGTCGCGCCGCCGTGCCGTTGCTCGTCTTCTTGTCCTGCTGCTGCTCGCTCTTTGCGCCGGAATACCGGTGCTCGGGGCGACGGATCTCGCCCCGAAGAAGCCCACGATCGGGGAGCCTGCACCGGGCGACCGGCCCGAGCGTCCCGACGTCGCACCGCCCGGGTACCTGGCCCAGCAGATCCCCGACGCGGGGGTCAAGGCCGTGGCCGGCTCCGGCGACTTCCTGCTGATCCAGCGTTCCTGGCCCTGGAACTCCCAGGCCTACCCGGAGATCCTGGGCGTCCTGGGGTACACGTACGACATTGTCGACCCGGTGGAGCTCGGCTCGGTGGATCTGAGCGCCTACGGCGTCGTCGTCGTGGTCAACGACCAACCGACCTCGTTCTACGATGCCCTGTCGAACCACTACCCGCTGCTGGAACAGCACGTGCTGGCCGGTGGTTCCCTGATCTTTGAGTCCTACGACCGGGGTTGGTCCGGTGGAACCAACAACCACGGAATTCCCTTCGGTATCCAGAAGTTCGCCTTCTTCGACGACCGCAACCGGATCGCCGACGCGGACCACCCGATCATCCGCCTCGAAGGGCTCGACCACGAGACCCTCTTCGGCTATTCGTCGACGCCGCTGAGCGGTGCCGACCTGGAGCGTTCGGGAACGATCTCGACCGGTTTCTTCGGCGAGTTCTCCCTTCCCGAGGACTACCGGGTGCTCCTGCGGGCCGACCGGGCCGCGATACCTACCGCGATCGTCGCCGGTGTCGGCGCCGGCCGGCTCATCGCCAGCACGTTGCCCTGGGAGTTCGCCTGGGAACGCTTGCCGAACAGCTTCCCCGGGCGCTACGGGTTCGGCCGGGCCCTTCCCGACATCATCGAATACGCGGCCTCCGCCGGTCTCGCCATGCAGCGGTTCGAGGTCGGCCGCGCCGAGGTCACCTACGTCGACTACGGCCAGGACCAGTTCGAGTTCAACGGTAGCTTTGTGCTCAACGCCCAGAGCAACGGGATCGACCCGGAGAACGAGGACATCTCGATCCGCTTCGGTCGTTTCTCCGAGACCCTTCCCGCCGGCTCGCTCAGCTGCGCCGAGGATGTGTGCAGCTACCAGTCACCCGGGCCGGGCCTCACGTCGGTCAAGCTGCAGCCGGACGGCATCGAGGTGATGGGGACTCAGGTGGACCTCACCTGGAACCGGGACCCGGTCGGCGTTCAGATCCGCATCGGCGACGATGTCGGTTTCGACGCCAAGCGGGTCATCGGCTCGCTGCATCTCGATGAGAGCGAGGGCAACGACGCGACGGAATCCGAACTGGAGAGTGCCAAGATCAGGGTCGCGATCCTGGACCAGGCGTCGACTTTCGACGTGTCCTACTCGATCGGCGCCAGCGACAACCTGGACGTCGAGTACCGTCGGGTCTTCGATTTCGATCGGCGCTTCACCACCGAGATCCTCAGCGAGTTGGACCTCCAGACCCTGAGCCGTTTCGACGTTCTGGTCCTGCCGGACAACGTCATCCCCGACCATGAGCTACGGGCGGTCGACGCCTGGTTCCGCAGCGGCAAGAAGGTGATCCTGGCGGTGGAAAGCGCCGTCGCCTTTGCCGCCTACAGCGGCTACATGTGGGATGAGTCGGGCAGCAACGGCTATCGACGGCTGTGGGACTATACCGCCAGCGACAACGACCAGATCGTCGAGCGCGAGGACTTCGTGACCCGCTCCTACGACGTCGGCAGCCGGGTCGGCTCCCGCTTCCGCGGAGCGGAACTCTATGAATCCGAGTTGCCCGAAGACGCGGTCGCGCTGACGGCGAGCGCCTCGGATTCGACCCGCAAGCACCTGGTCTATCGCGACGTGCCCGAGACCGGTAGCCGCATCGTGGTCGCTGGCCCCTTCGGTTCGTTCTTCGGCCCGCCGGGCAGCACCTGGCGGCTTCTACGGGACGCCGCGGCGTCGGTGGTGCTCGGCACGCCCATGGCGGAGTTCACTCCTTCCCAGGTACGCCTGGCGTTCTCGGAGAGGGGGTTCGATCAGTTTCACGGGGTTGCCCGCTTCAAGCTCGGGGAGGGGAACGACGGGATCGACCCGGCCGGCGAGGTCGCGGTCGTCTCGATCGGTTTTCGTTCCTGGACCCTGCCCGTGGGTTCGTTCACCTGCGACGAGGCCCAGCGTTGTGAGTACCTCGGCGAGGAAGGGGACGATCTGGCCTATGTGCTGATCGACGACGGCAAGCTGGCGGTGCGGGGGGCTCGCTACGACCTGACCCTGATGGAGAATCCGATCAGCCTCTCGCTGCGGGTCGGCGACGACTTCGGCGGATTCGGCACGCGGTTGGTCGGAACGCTCCGCTCCGCTCGCGCCGTGGCCTGCATCGAGGACGGCTCGACCGACCTGGACGGCGACGAGGTGCCGGATCACTGCGACAACTGTCCCGGCCTGACAAACCCCGGGCAGACCGATCTGGACGATGACCGACACGGAGACGCGTGCGACAACTGTCCCGAGCGGCTGAACGCGTCGCAGCAGGATTCCGACGCCGACGGCGACGGGGATCCGTGTGACAACTGCCCGGATGTGCCGAACCCCGATCAGTTCGATCTCGACCGTGACGGTACCGGCGATTTCTGTGACAACTGCCCCCTGGTCTACAACTTCGAGCAGTTGAACGCCGACGGCGACCCCTTCGGGGACGACTGCGACAATTGCCCGCTGGTGGACAACCCCGGCCAGGAAGATCAGGACGGCGATCAGTTCGGCGATATCTGTGACGTCTGTCCGCTGGACGCCCGCAACGATTCCGATCTGGACGGGTTGTGTGCCGAAGACGATAACTGCCCCGAGGCCTACAACCCGGATCAGGTCGATGCCGACGGAGACGGGCCCGGCGACGCCTGCGATATCTGTCCCTTCGATGCGGACGACGATATCGATCAGGACGGGGTCTGCGGTGACGTGGACAACTGTCCCAACGTGCCGAACCCCGGGCAATCGGATTTCTACCACCCCAACGGAATCGGTGACGACTGCGATGACGGCGATCTGGACGGCATCGTCGACCGCTACGACAACTGCCCGTACGACGCCAACGCGGACCAGGCCGACCGGGATGGAGACCGCCGCGGCGACGTGTGCGATGCCTATCCGGACAACATCCTGATCGCCGTCAGCGACGGCCCGGAGTACGCGCTGGCCGGCCAGGCGAACACGGTAAGCCTGCGGGTGGTCGACAAGTTCGGGCTCGATCTGCTCGATCACCTCTCGGGGATTCGTATGACGCTGACCGTCGACGGCTCGGCGACCTTCGGTGACGCGACTCAGGGATTGGTGCTGAGCGGAGCGGGAACCAACCGGGTCGAGATCGAGTTCATCGACGGCCGGGTCGCGCTGGAGATCAACGGCGTGGCGGGGGAGCGTGTGACCCTGCGCCACGAGGACAGCGACAGAAACGGCATCGATCTACATCTGGATACCATCGAGTACTTCGAAGAGGATGATGGCGGCTTCCGCGCTTTCGGCCAGCGGTCGGAATGGGAGTGGGGTTCGCCGAGCGAGGTCGGCCCCGCGGGAGCCTTCTCCGGGGACAAGGTCTGGGCCACCGACCTGGATGGCACCTACCGCAACCGGGGTGAGACCTGGATTCAATCGCGGGACTACGAACTCTCCGAGGACAAGTACATCATCGTGCAGTGGCGCAATCTGTTCGACGTGGAGAGCACCTCCGACCGCGCCGAGGTGCAGGTGTCGGGAGATCGCGGTGTCAACTGGGGGCCCGCGGACCGGGTGCAACGGAGCGAGGACTACGAGATAGAGGCAACCGCAGACTATCTGTGGTCTCAGGAGACGGTCACGGTTCGTTTCCGCATTGGGGGGAACTCTCCCGGCGGCGTGCGAGGGCCGGGTTGGTACATCGACGACTTCGTGATCTGGAACATCGATCCACGGATTCGCTTCGTCGAACCGGCGGATGACCTCGACGGTGACGGACGGACCAACGCCGAGGAGCTGCAGGCGGGCACCGATCCGGGGGTTGCCGACAGTGACGGAGACGGGATCGACGACGCGCAGGATAACTGCCCGCTCATCGCCAACCCCTCGCAGATCGACGAGACCCATCCCGGGGGCGGCGGAGACGCCTGCGACGACCCGGACGGTGACGGCGTGTTCGATCTGGAGGACAACTGTCCCGATACCGCCAACCCGGGGCAAGAGGATGCGGACACGGACCAGCGCGGGGACCTTTGCGACGCCTTCCCGAATCACGACCTGCGCGTGAAGCCGCGAAACGAGCCCTACCTGCGGATGACCGAGACCGCCCGGGTGGTCTACGAGCTGCTGGACCGCGGAGGCCACCTGGTCACCGAGCTGCAGGGCGTGCGGATGGAGCTGACCCTTTCGGGCTCCGCCACCTTCGGGCCGGTTGCCGCCGAGGGGATTCTGCTCGAGGGCGGGGGCACCTCCACGGCGTACGTGGAGTTCGTGGACGGACAGGTCGCGCTGGACGTCAGCGACGTGACCGACGAGGTGGTGATTCTCGGCGGCGAGGATCGCGACGAGATCGGAATCGCCATGGCTACCGAACGATTCGAGGACTTCGAACAGGACGATGGCGGCTTCATCCACTACGGAGACGACGACGTCTGGGAATGGGGCGTGGTGGGAGACTACGGTCCCGAGAACGCCTTCTCCGGCGACCGGGTCTGGGCCACGCGAATCCTGGGTGTGCTGCCTCGTTTCTCCGACTTCAGCCTCGAGGCTCCGGCGGTGAGGCTGCCCCGGGCGGGCAGTCCGGGGTTCCGCCTGCAGAGTTGGTTTGTCGGCAACGCGGGCAACGACTTCGGCCATGTGGAGCTCTCCACGGATCGTGGAGCGACCTGGATCACGCTGGAGAGCTTCGACGGGGTGCTTCAGGGTTATGACTTGCTGGAGTACGACCTCAGCCCGTACCAGGGAGACACGGTTTCGATCCGTTTCCGCATGCAGGGCGGAAACTTCGGCTCCCGCGAGGGCTGGTACATCGATGACTTCGCCCTGACCGGCCTGGTCAGCACCGTGGAGTTCCTCGATCCCGCGGGGGACCCCGACGGGGACGGGCTGGACAACGAAGGGGAATTGCAGACCGGTACGGACCCCAACCGCGCGGATACCGATGAGGACGGCGCCGGTGATCTGGCCGACAACTGCCCCCTGACGTCCAATCCCGATCAAGCTGATGCCGTGCACCCGGGTGGCCCCGGTGACGCCTGTGACGACCCCGACGGGGACGGCGTGTTCGACAACGTGGACAACTGCCCCGACGCCTGGAACATCACCCAATCCGACGTCGATGGCGACGGCCTGGGCGATGCCTGTGACGAATGTCCCTTCGACGCCGGCGGCGACGCCGACGGCGACGGCCTGTGCCTGTCCGACGACAACTGCCCGGAGGTGTTCAACCCGGATCAGAGTGACGTCGACAGCGATTTCATCGGCGATGTCTGCGATAACTGCAGCCTGGCGTTCAACCCGTTGCAGCAGGATGCCGACGACGATGGAGTCGGCGACGCCTGCGACAACTGCGGCCAGGCGCCCAACCCGGATCAGGCCAACGGGGACGGAGACTCCCTGGGAGACGCTTGCGACAATTGCGACACCGTAGAGAACCCCGCCCAGGCCGACGACGACGGGGATGGCGCGGGGAACGCGTGCGACAACTGTCCCGCGGTGGCGAACCCGGATCAGGCCGACGAGATCAATCCCAACGGCGTCGGTGACGCCTGCGAGGACTCGGATTCCGACGGCTTCGTCGATGGGGTGGATAACTGCCCCTACGACCCCAACCCCACCCAGCTCGATCAGGACGGCGACGGCGCCGGCGACGCCTGTGATCTCTATCCCTTCGCCTTCGTGATCCTCACCGAGGGACCCACCACCGGGTACACCGACCGCCCGCTGGACATGACCTACCTGCTCTACGACGAGGGGGGCAACTTCCTGGATGAGTTGACCGAGGTGAAGGTCACCCTGACCCTGTCCGGCGCGGCAACCTTCGGGACCGAGGCCTCGGAGGGCATCCTGCTGGATGGTGGCGGCCTCGTCGAGTTCGTCGGCGGGCGGGTCACGCTGCCGATCCGCAACGGGTTCGCCGAGGAGACCGCCCTGGGGGCGATCGACACCCTCGGCGTCGGGGTTTCGCTCCAGGGAGACGTGCTGGAGAACTTCGATCACGATGCGGGCGGATTCGCCGGTGGCGGGGTGATCGAGGGCTGGGAGTGGGGTGTGCCCACATCAGGCCCCAACGCCGCCTTCTCGGGGGACAAGGTCTGGGCCACCAACCTGGACGGAGACTACCCGGTGGACTTCGAGGACTCGGTGGTCAGCCCGACCTACACCCTGTTGGACGACGGCAGTTCGCGGCTCGAGTTCCGGATCTGGTTCGAGTCGAACCGCATCGGCGAGGTCTGTTTCGTCGAGATCCTGTCGGCCGGGACCTGGGAGTTGCTGCGCCAATACTCGGGTAACCAGCCCGGCTACACCCAGGAGAGTCTGAGCCTGAGCGCTTATTCCGGGCAGGACGTGCAGTTCCGCTTCCGTGCGGTCAGTGATATCGACGATGAGGTGTTCGCCGGTTGGTACATCGACGACTTCGCGGTCAACAACGGAGGCCCGAGGATCGACTTCGTCGCTCCCGGGGGCACGCTACGTCAGTGGGCCAGCGCCGCGACGGCGAGCTCCGAGTGGACCGCGACCGACTACGGGGCGATCCAGGCAACCGGCGAGCCGAACACGCCGGGCTGTGACGCCGGCCCGCCGACCGCCTGGTCGCCGCTGACCGGCGGGGACGATCCCGAGTGGCTCGAATTGACCTACCCGCTTCCGGTCTTTGCGACGGGGGTGGAGGTCCACGAGACCTGGGCCGGCGGCTTCGTCTACCGGGTCGAGGCGGTGGATCTCGACGGGAACTACCACGATGTCTGGAGCGGAAGCGATCCGACCGCGTGCGGCGACGTCTTCTCCATCAGCTGGCCGGAAACGCCTTACCTGGTCAAGAAGATCCGGGTGCACACCCAGGTCACCGACTGGGAAGAGATCGATGCCGTCGAGTTGATCGGCAACTGAAGCCCGGGCGGTCTCACGGCCGCCCGGCAGCTCAACGCAGGATACCCGGTGTGTCCGGCCCCTCGGCGTCGAGGGCGGCGCTGTGCCGGCCCAGCAGCCGGCGCGCGGCTTGGCGGACCGCTTTCTCGGGGACCTCTTGCCACCAACCCTCCGGGGGGGAATCCCCGTGCAGCGATTCGGCGAGATCCTGGATGACCTGCCAGTTGGCTCGGGGGTGCGGTGCCGCGGAACCCTGGACCGCGCCCCTCCGGAAGTGTGCCAGCAGCCGGGTCAGGGTCGATTCGGCGAAGGCCAGTTCGGTGAGCTTCGCCCGGTACTCCAGATCCGCCGACTCTAGTTTCGGCCATCGCTCGTAGTCGACATGGTGCCGCCCTTCGTGCTTGAGAAACGAGATAGCGTAGTTCTCGCTCTCCAGATCCCACGAGGAGCGGACGCAGAACAGGCGCTCGGTGGTGGCCCAGCCGCCTGTGGAGGCGTGGCCGAAGCTGGCGAAGTGCCCCCAGCCGTGGCTGAGAAAGCCGACGGCGTGGCGCACGGGGATCTCGTGGGTGCCGTCGGTCAGCTCGATCGACTCCACCGTGTCCACGTTCTCCTTCCACAGCATCA
>CAZBZH010000066.1:0-1563 GCA_964496265.1 uncultured Acidobacteriota bacterium
TGGGCCTCAACGCGTCCCCCGCCCCGGTGGCCTGGATCGGCGTGCCTGCGGGGATCGACGCCGACAGCCTCGATGTCGAGGGGGTCGCCGTCCTGGCCGATACGACCTATACCCTCTGCCGGCCCAAGCCGGCGCTGCTCCTGGGTGACGCCGCGCGGCACACCGGCGGACTGCAGGTGCTCCCGATCGGCATTCCCCACGACGCCGTGGAAGCGGAGAACGCCAGCCTCTCCTGGCTCGATGCCGAGACGTTGGCTCCGTTGCTCGAGCCGCGAGCTCCCGATGCCCACAAGGGCACCTTCGGCCATCTGCTGGCGGTAGCCGGCTCCCGGGACAAGAGCGGCGCCGCGTCCCTGCTGGCCCGGGGTGCGCTGCGCAGCGGTGTCGGGTTGATGACCGTCGGCACCTCCCGTAGCGGGCAGCCGCTGCTGGCTCCCCAGCAAGCCGAGGCGATGACCTGCGGCCTGGAGGAGACCGACGCCGGAGAGATTACCGATCAGGCGGTGGAGACGATCCTGAGCCTGGCCTCGGAACGCCATGCGCTGGCGCTGGGTCCGGGGCTCGGTACCGCCGAACGCACCCGGGCGATGGTGCTGGCGGTGATCGGCGGCAGCGAGGTCCCGGCGGTGATCGACGCCGATGCCCTCAACGCGGTGGCCGCGGAGGGCCCCGGCGGCCTGCTGGGTCTGCGCAGCCGTGCGGGCCTGGTGTTGACGCCCCACCCGGGGGAAGCCGCGCGGCTGCTCGGCGTCACCATCCCCGCCGTCGAGGCGGACCGCCTCGGCTGCGCCCGGCGCCTCGCCGCCGAGTCCGACGCCGTGGTCGTGCTCAAAGGGAACGGTTCTGTAATCGCCGCCCCCGACGGCGCCGCCGCCATCAACAGCACCGGGAATCCGGGCATGGCCACCGGAGGCAGCGGAGATGTCCTGACCGGCATCATCGGAGCGTTCCTGGCCCGCGGACTTTCCCCCTGGAACGCCGCCTGCCTGGGGACCTATGTTCACGGGGATGCCGGGGACCGGGCCGCGGCGGCCCGGGGTCAAGAAGCACTGATCGCGACCGATTTGATCGACCAGATCGGCGCCGCGATGGAAGCGTTGATCGAAGAGACAGGGTTCACACCATGGTAGATACGAGACGCTCCGACCCCCAGGACAGCATGGCCCGGCCGCGCAATGCCCAGAGCAGCGGACCGGCGCCGGAAACCATCTTCACCCTGAGTGAAGAGGAAACCTTCGAGCTCGGCCGCAACGTGGCCAAGACCCTCACCGGTGGTGAACTGCTGTTGCTCGACGGTGACCTGGGGCTGGGCAAGACCGTCTTCGCCCGCGGCGTGGCCGCCGGCCTGGGCGTGGCCCCCGAGGACGTGACCTCCCCCTCCTTCACCCTGGTGCAGGAGTACAAGGGCGGGCGGACTCCCCTGTTCCACATCGATCTGTACCGCATGAGCGAGGACGATCCCGACGAGCTGGGAACCCTCGGCATCGAGGAGATCCTCTCCTCGGGGGGCATCGCCGTGATCGAGTGGGGCGACCGTCTCCCCCGCTACCACCAGCGGGGCGC
>CAZBZH010000066.1:1589-6170 GCA_964496265.1 uncultured Acidobacteriota bacterium
TACGATCTGGGCGAAGGCTCGCGGCGCATCGAGATCATCCCGGCCAAGGGCGAGCCCGGCGCACACCGCGGCGACGCCTGACGCCCCTCGAACGCACCCACAGGCTTGGCGGCCCCCACGCACCTGGGCAGCCCCTACGCACTTGGGCAGCCCCTACGCACTGGGCGGCCCCCACGCACTGGGCGGCCGCGAATCGGTGCCGCCTAGTCCAGCTGGTAGTTCGGCGCTTCCTTGGTGATGATCACGTCGTGGGCGTGGGACTCCCGCAGCCCCGCCGACGAGACCCGCACGAAGCGCGCGTCCTCATGCAGCGCCTTGATGTCGGCGCAACCGACGTAGCCCATACCCGCCCGCAGGCCGCCGACCAACTGACGCACCAGCGCCGAGAGCGGTCCCTTGTAGGGCACCCGGCCCTCGATGCCCTCGGGCACCAGGCTCTTCTCGTCGAACTCGTCCTGGAAGTAGCGATCCTTGGAGCCCTGCTTCATCGCCCCGATCGAGCCCATGCCGCGGTACTCCTTGAAGGTGCGGCCCTGGTAGAGCACGGTCTCGCCGGGAGCTTCCTCGGTGCCGGCGAACAGCGATCCGATCATCACCGTCGAGCCGCCTGAGGCCAGCGCCTTGACCACGTCGCCGGAGAACTTGATGCCGCCGTCCGCGATCAGCGGAACTCCCGCCTCGATGCAGGCCTTGTAAGCCGTGGAGATCGCGGTCAACTGGGGCATCCCGCTACCGGTGACGATGCGGGTGGTGCAGATGCTGCCCGGCCCCATGCCGACCTTGACGCCGTCGACGCCCCGCTCGATCAGATCCCGGGCGCCGGATTCGGTGGCGATGTTGCCGGCAACCAGCTGCACGTCGGGATAACGCTCACGAATGCGGCCGGTCATCTTCAGCACGCCCTCGCTCTGACCGTGGGCGGTGTCCACCACGATCATGTCGACGTTGGCCGCCACCAGCGCCGCCACCCGGTCCAGGGTGTCGGGGGCGGTGCCGACCGCGGCGCCGACCCGCAGCCGGCCCAGGTCGTCCTTGCTGGCGAAGGGGTACTTGATCTGCTTCTGGATGTCCTTGACGGTGATCAGCCCCTTGAGCCTGAAGTCGCCGTCGACCACCGGGAGCTTCTCGATGCGGTGCTTGTGCAGGAGCTCCTTGGCCTGGGCCAGGGTCGTGCCCACCGGCACGGTGACCAGATCCCGGGAGGTCATGTGGTTTTCGATGGCGTGGTCGTTGGATTCGCAGAAGCGCAGGTCGCGGTTGGTCAGGATGCCGACCAGCTTGCCGCCGGGGTCGGTGACCGGTACGCCGGAGATCCGGTAGCGGCTCATCACCTCGAGGGCTTCGAAGATCTTCTGGTCCGGGCGCATGGTGATCGGGTCGACGATCATCCCCGACTCGGAGCGCTTGACCTTGTCCACCTCCCCGGCCTGGGACTCGATGGTCAGGTTCTTGTGGATCACGCCGATGCCCCCCTCCTGAGCCATCGCGATGGCCAGGCCGGACTCGGTCACCGTATCCATCGCCGCCGAGACCAGCGGCACGCTCAACTCGATACCGCGGGTCAGCCGCGAACGGGTCGACACCTCGCTGGGCAACACGGCCGAGCGGTTGGGAACCAGCAGCACGTCATCGAAGGTCAGCGCCTCGGGGACCGGGGTGTTCAGCATCCAGGGAACCTCTCCATTGAAACCGGCAGGCCTACTCTCCGCCGGATCCCTTTCCATGACATTTCTTGTACTTCTTTCCGGAGCCGCAGGGACAGGGGTCGTTGCGGCCCACCTTGGCATCCTTGTTCTTGACGGTGGTCACCCCACCCTTGGCCGTCACCCCGGCCTTGGAGCGGGAGGCGGCCTCGAAGATGCGCTGCTGCTCGGCGCGGCGCTTCTCTTCTTCGCGGGCGCGGTCCTCCTCGGTCATCGGCTCGAGGCGCATCAGGAAGCGCACCGCCTCGTTCTCGATCCGCTCGGTCATCGACGTGAACATCTCGAAGGATTCTTTCTTGTATTCGATGAGAGGGTCGCGCTGGCCGTAGGCCCGCAGGTTGATGCCGTCCTTCATGTGGTCCATGGCCAGCAGGTGATCTTTCCATGACCCATCGATGATCTGCAGCAGGATGTGCCGCTCGTAGCCGCGCATCAGCTCGGCGCCGACCTTCTCTTCCTTGGCGTCGTAGCGCTCCTCGACCCGGGCCCAGATCGCCGGCTCCATATCGTCGAGCCCCATCGACTCGACTTCGATGCCTTCCTGCTCCGGATCGAAGCCGAAGAAGTGCATCACCTGCTGCCGCAGGCCGGCGTGGTCCCAGTCGTCAGGATCCTTCTGGCCGATGTGCTCGTGAATCAGCCACTCGAGGACCTCCCGGGCCTTGCCCAGGACGTATTCCTTCTGCTCCCGGCCTTCCAGCAGGCCTCGGCGCAGCTCGTAGATCTGCTTACGCTGCTTGTTGTTGACGTCGTCGTACTCGAGCAGGTGCTTACGGATGTCGAAGTTGCGCTGTTCGACCTGCTTCTGCGCACGCTCGATCGCCTTGGTCACCATGCCGGACTCGATCGGGACCCCCTTCTCCATGCCGAGGGTCTTCATCACCGAGCGCATGCGATCGCTGGCGAAGATGCGCATCAGGTCGTCTTCCAGCGAGAGGAAGAAGCGGGAGGCGCCCGGGTCGCCCTGCCGGCCGGCACGACCGCGAAGCTGATTGTCGATCCGCCGGGATTCGTGGCGCTCGGTCCCCATCACGTACAGGCCGCCGCTATCGATGACCTGATCGTGCTCCTTGGCGCACTCTTCCTTGGCCGTGGCCAGTTCCTCGTCGAAGGCGGCCTGCCAGGTCTCGGCGTCGGTCTCGCCGGGCTTGATGCCCTTCTCCGTCAATCGGCGGCGCGCGAGGAACTCGGGGTTGCCGCCGAGCAGGATGTCGGTGCCGCGGCCGGCCATGTTGGTCGCCAGGGTCACCGCTCCGAGCCGACCCGCCTGGGCCACGATTTCCGCTTCCATCTCGTGGTACTTGGCGTTGAGCACCACGTGCTTGACGCCGGAACGACGCAAGAGCCCGGAGAGTTTTTCGGAGCTCTCGATCGAGACGGTGCCGACCAGGACCGGCTGCCCGCTGCCCTGGGCGTCCTTGATCTCGTCGACGACCGCGTCCCACTTTTCTCCCTCGGTGCGGTAGATCACGTCGGGATGCTCGATGCGGGACAGCGGCTTGTTGGTCGGGATGACCTGGACCTCGAGCCCGTAGATCTTGTCGAACTCGACCGCCTCGGTGTCGGCGGTACCGGTCATGCCCGAGAGCTTCTCATACATGCGGAAATAGTTCTGGAAGGTGATCGTGGCGAGGGTCTGGTTCTCCGGCTCGATCTTGACGCCTTCCTTGGCCTCGACCGCCTGGTGCAGCCCGTCGCTCCAGCGGCGGCCGGGCATCAGACGCCCGGTGAACTCGTCGACGATGACGACCTGGCCGTCCTTGATCATGTAGTCGACGTCGCGCTTGAACAGCACGTGGGCCTTGAGCGCCTGGTTGACGTGGTGCAGCACGTCCATGTGGGCCGGGTCGTAGAGGTTCTCGATACCGAGCAGCGACTGGCAGGTCTCGACGCCGGATTCGGTCAGGGTGACCGTCTTGGCCTTCTCGTCGACCACGTAGTCGCCGGTGTGCTCGACCTCGTACTCTTTCTTGTCGCCCTGGGTCACCGCGCCCTGCTTGAGCTTGGGGATGATCCGGTTGATCTTGTAGTACTTGTCGGTCGAGACCTCGGCGGGCCCCGAAATGATCAGCGGCGTACGCGCCTCGTCGATCAGGATCGAATCGACCTCATCGACGATGCCGTAGTTGTGTCCCCGCTGGACCATGGCGTCCAGGGAGAACTTCATGTTGTCCCGCAGGTAGTCGAAGCCGAACTCGTTGTTGGTGCCGTAGGTGATGTCGCAGGCGTAGGCTTCTTGCCGTTCCCGGTCGCTCATCTCGTGCTGGATACAGCCGACGGTCAGGCCCAGGAAGCGATGCAGGCGCCCCATCCACTCGGAGTCGCGGCCGGCCAGGTAGTCGTTGACCGTGACGATGTGGACCCCCTTGCCGGTCAGCCCGTTGAGGTAGGCCGGCAGGGTGCCGACGAGGGTCTTGCCCTCACCGGTCTTCATCTCGGCGATCTGGCCCTCGTGGAGCACCATGCCGCCGATGAGCTGGACGTCGTAGTGCCGCATGCCCATGACCCGGCGGCCGGCCTCGCGAACCACGGCGAAGGCCTCGGGCAGGATCGACTCCAGGGACTCGCCGTTGTCGATCCGGCCGCCGAACTCGGCACGCTTGTCCCGCAGCTGTTCGTCGCTCAACTCCTTGGTGCGCGGCTCGAGCTCATTGATCCGCGCGACAACCGGCGTCTTCTTCTTGAGATACCGATCGCCCTTGGAACCGATGATCTTGGTGAGGAGCGAGTTGAGCATTGCGGGGTTCACCTATCCGGGAACGGCGCGCCCGGGAACCCGGGCGCCGTGCAGGTGGAGTCGATGTCCAGCCAGCGGCTAAAGGGTCAGTATAGCAGGGCTCAAGGGTCCAGCGACTCGAGCCGGGTGGGCCGATGACAG
>CAZBZH010000066.1:6180-12545 GCA_964496265.1 uncultured Acidobacteriota bacterium
CCCCGGTCGAGCCGGGCGACGATGCGATGAAGCGGTCCCTGATCGCCGCCGCCGGTCCGTTTGTCGATGGCGCTGGCCAGGGCGTCGGCCGCCGCCCAGAACAGATCGTGGAGCGCCAGGGCGCGGCCGTAGAGCCGGGCCGCCGGGCTCCGGACGTCTCGCCAGGTCTCCTCGCCGCGGCGCAGGGCGAGAACCCGGCCGACCACGCTGGCCGGCGCCACCGCCGGAGCGCGCCGGGAGACGCCGTCGCCCCGGGTTCGGTATCCCCTTCCGCCTCCAGGCAGCCGGGCGCGACCGAGCAGGCGATGCACGGCGAGGTAGTCGGCCTGGTGGAACAGCAGCAGATCGCCGGGACGGGGATCGGCCGGCGCGAACTCGATGGCCACCCGGTCCCCGGCCCGCAGGGTCGGCTCCATGCTGACCCCTTGAACCAGGAAGGTGCCCTTGCGCCCGGCCTCGGACATCAGGTCGACGGCGGCGTCGACCCAGCCTCGCGGGAGCTTTTCACCTTCGAGCTTCAACGGCTGCACCGGCTCCAAAAACACAGCTGCCCCGCCGGAGCGGGGCAACGTCGGGGAGTGCTGTCAGAGGGAATCAGGGGAATCAAAGTCAACCCTCTCGGGGCTCGCGGGGGGGCAAAACCAACTTGCCCCGAGAGGGTTAGACACTGACCAGGAGGAGGTCATGTCGTGCCCTTCCTTAGAGCAACCCTGATGCCAACTTCGCGATCCGCCCGAAACCGCCATCTTTCGCCCTTCGCCCGATTCCGACGCCAGTTTGGCACCGCCTGGCTGCCCCGAGCCGACGCCAGGGTGACGCGGGGCGGCAGTCTGCGCGCCTATTTGGCACCCCGACCGGCGGAACCCGGCGCCAGGAGCGGCTTTCCCCCGGGTCCCGGCACCCGGCCGGCCCTTAGTCCGCGGAGCTGGCCGCCTCACGCAGGATCGAGCGGGCGATGACCAGCCGCTGGATCTGGTTGGTGCCCTCGTAGATCTGGGTGATCTTGGCGTCCCGCATGTACTTCTCGATCGGGTAGTCCTTGACGTAGCCGTAGCCGCCGAAGAGCTGGACCGCGTCGGTGGTGACCTTCATCGCCACGTCGGTCGCCATCAGCTTGCACATCGCCGAGAGCTTGCTGATGTTCTTGGCCCCGGCATCCGCCGCCCGGGCCGCGGTGTAGACCAGCTGCCGCGCCGCCTCGATCTGGGTGCCCATGTCGGCCAGCATCCACTGGATGCCCTGGAAGGCGCTGATCGACTGACCGAACTGCTTGCGCTTGCCGGTGTACTCGATGGCCAGGTCGAGAGCGCCCTGGGCCAGGCCGACCGCCTGGGCCGCCACGCCGGGGCGGGCGCGGTCGAGGGTCATCATCGCGTGCTTGAAGCCGCGGCCCTCGGAACCGCCGAGCAGGTTGTCCGCCGGCACCCGGCAATCCTCCAGGTGGATTTCCACCACCGGGACGCAGCGGATGCCCATCTTGTCCTCGTGCTTGCCGACCCGGTACCCCGGGGCGTCCTTCTCGACGACGATCCCGGAGATGCCCCGGGCGCCCCGATCCGGCTCGGTCACGGCGAAGATGGTGTTCAGCGATGCCACGGCGCCGCCGGTGTTCCACTTCTTCTCACCGTTGATCACGTACTCGTCGCCCTGCTTCTCGGCGCGGGTGGTCATCCCGCCGGCGTCGGAGCCGGCGTCCTTCTCGGAGAGGCCGAAGGAGATCAGCTTCTCGCCCGAGGCGATATCCGGCAGCCAGCGCTTCTTTTGCTCCTCGGTACCGCCGAGGATGATGGGGAACGACCCCAGCGCGTTGACGGCGTAGCCGACGCCCATCCCGCCGCAGGCCCGGGAGAACTGCTCGACGACCAGGCAGAGGTCCATCACCCCGCCCCCTTCGCCGCCGTACTCCTCGGGAATCCAGACCCCCGAAAGGCCGGCCTCGCGGATCGCTCGCTGAACTTCCCAGGGGTAGGTCTGCTCGGCGTCATACTTGGCGGCGACCGGCCGCATGGCGTTCTCGGCGACGGCCCGGGCGCGTTCGATGTATTCCTGGTTCTTCGGGGTGAGCAGTTCCTTGACCATGCGATCTTCTCCTCGGGTCGGGGTCTAGCGAAAACGATGCATCGGGGGTGCCCAGAGCGTAGCACCCCCGCCGAAGGCCGCCCCGCGCGGGGGCGGACCGATGATCAGGCAGGGGCCCCCTGCTGCTGCGCCGTGGCCACCGCCCGGGTTTCCCGGATCACGGTGACCTTGATCTTGCCCGGGTAGTCCATCTCGGACTGGATCCGCGTGGCCAGATCGGAGGCGAGCATCTCCACGTGGGCGTCGTCGACCTGCTTGGAACGGGCGATGACCCGGATCTCCCGGCCGGCGTGAAGGGCGTAGGACTGATCGACCCCCTTCATCGAATTGGCCAGGTCCTCGAGCTGCTCGATGCGCTTGATGTACTCGGCGACGGTCTTGCGCCGGGCGCCGGGACGAGCTCCCGAGAGGGAATCCGCCGCCGAGACCAGCACCGAGTAGGGGGTCGTCATCTCGCAGTCTTCGTGGTGCGAGGCGATGGCGTTGATCACCGCCGCGGACTCGCCGTACTTCTCGCCCAGCTCGGCACCGATCTCGGGATGGGTGCCCTCGCGCTCGTAGTCCACCGCCTTGCCGATGTCGTGAAGCAAGCCGGCCCGGCGGGCTTCGGTCTCGTCGAGGCGCAGCTCGGCGGCCATCATGCCGGTGAAGTAGGCGACCTCCTTGGAGTGGTCCAACACGTTCTGACCGTAGGAGGTGCGGAATCTGAGCCGTCCGAGATGTTTGATGATCTCCGGATGCACGTTGCGCAGGTTGAGTTCCTTGACCGCGGCCTGCCCCGCCTTCTTCATCTCCTCGTCGAGCTTCTTGACCTGGCGGCGGGTCAGCTCCTCGATGCGGCGGGGATGAATGTTGCCGTCCTTGACCAGGATCTTCAGCACCCGGCGGGCGATCTCACGCTTGACCGGGTTGAAGCCCGAGAGCGTGATGTTCTGACCATCGTCGTCGATGATCATCTGCATCCCGGTCGCGGCCTCGAAGGCGCGGATGTTCTTGCCCTCGTGACCGATGATGCGGCCCTTGAGGTCGCTGCCCTCGGGCAGGGCGAAGTTGCTGATGCTGCGCTCGGCGCTCTGATCCGAGGCCGCCCGCTCGATCGCCAGGGCGATGATGCGGGTCGCCTCCTTGTCGGCGTTGCGCTGGGCCTCGTCCTTGATCTCCTTGATCAGGCTGGCCGCCTGGTAGCGCGCGTCGGCGGTGAGATTCGACAGGAGTTGTTTCCGCGCCTCGTCCTGGGTCATCGTCGAGACCCGCTCGAGACGGACGTTCTCTTCCTGGATCAGGTTCTCCAGTTCCTGGCGGGAAAGATCGAGCTCCTTCTCCCGGTCCTCGAGTCCCTTCTCCGCCAAGGCCATCGCCTCGCCGCGCATCTCCAGTTCCTGCTCGTCCTCGGCCAGCTTGCGCCGGGCGGACCGCAGGTCCCGTTCTTTCTTCTGAAGCTGCCGTTTCTTGCTGCGGATGTCCTTTTCCGCGCGGTTCTTGATCTTGAAGGCTTCCTGGCGGGTATCGAGCAGGGTCTGTTGCTTGGCCTGTTCAGCGGAGCGCCGGGCGGCTCGGACGGTCTCGTCGGCACGGGTGCGGCAGGCTTCGAGGCTGCTGCTACCCAGACGATTGTTCAGGAACCAGCCGAGGGCGGCGCCGACGAGCAGCACCGCGACCCCGGCCGCCAGCTGCATGAGTGGATTTTCCATCGGGCCCATCCTTTCCGCGCAGATGTTACCCGTGGGCAGAAATACCGTCAACCAAAGGACTTAGAGAGGCCTATGGCGTGGAGGCCTTCCGCATCCGCACCGCGCGGGGGGTGATCTCGACCCGCTCGTCGCCGCGGACGAACTCCAGCGCCTCGGAAAGGCCCAGGCCCCGGGACGGAATGACCCGCACCACCGGCCGGAAGTCCCGGGGATCGCGGCTGTCCGCGGCGGGTTCCCGCACGATGTTGACCGGCACGTCTCCCGGGCCGTTCCGTTCGCCGACGATCATGCCCTCGTAGACCGGGTCCCCGGGCTGCACGAACAGCGTGCCCCGGGGCTGCAGATGGTCGATGGCCCAGTCGGTGCAGCGGCCCGACCGGTCGGCGACCAGCGCGCCGGTGTCCCGCTGGGGGGGCTCGGCGTCCATCGCCATGAAGCCATCGAAGCGATGATTGAGGATGCCGCGGCCACGGGTGTCCGAGAGGAACTCCGAGCGCAGGCCGATCATGCCCCGGGCCGGCACCCGGAATTCGAGCCGGGCCCAGCCGCTGGGATACTCCTCCCGGTCGGCCGCCTCCCCGCCCCGGGCCTCGATCTTCTGGGCCACCACCGCGGCGAACACCGCCGGGCAATCGGCGATGACCCGCTCGCAGGCCTCGCGCAGCCCGCCCTCGGCCCCGCGGCGGACCGGTTCCGGCCGGGAGACCGACATCTCATGCCCTTCCCGGCGCATCATCTCGAGCAGGATCGAGAGCTGCAGGTCGCTGCGGCCGGAGACGACGAAGGTCCCCTCCTGCTCGCCGTTATCGACCCGCAGCGCCACGTTGGCCAGCAGTTCGTTCCACAGCCGCTCCCGCAGCTCCGAGGCGGCGATCTTGTCCCCCTCCTGCCCCGCCATCGGCGAATCGTTGGGGCCGATGGTGATCGAGAGAGAGGGCTCCTCGACCCCCTCCGGCTCGAAGGGGCCCTCGGCCTGGGGCACGGCCAGCATCTCTCCCAGCCGGACCGCCTCGATACCTCCCACCGCGACGACCTCGCCGGCCAACCCCGCCTCGATCTCGGAACGGTTCGTCCCGCGGTAGCCGAAGACCTGGGCGACCTTGCCTTCCACCGGTTCGCCGTCGAAGCGGTGATGCATCACGGTCTGGCCGGCGTGGACGGTGCCGTTTTCAACCCGTCCGATGGCGACCCGGCCGAAGAAGGGGTCGTAGTCGACGTGGGAGACCCGCATCCGCAGCGGCCCTTCGGCGTCTCCCCGGGGCGCGGGAACATGCTCGAGTATCACGTCGAGCAGGGTCTCCATGGTGCCGTCGGGACCGTCGGGGCGCAGGCGCACGATGCCCCGGCGGGCGTTGGTAAAGAGCGCCGGGAAGGCCCGCTGGGCCTCGGTGGCGCCGAGATCGGACAGCAGGCTGCGGACCTCGGTCAGCACCTCGAGGGGCCGGGCGCCGGGCTGGTCGATCTTGTTGACCACCACGATCACCGCCAGGCCCTGCCGGATCGCGACCCGCAGCGGGTGGCGGGTCGGCGGAACCGGGCCCTCGCTGGCGTCCACGACCAGGATCACCCCCTCGCACATCGACAGGGCGCGCTCGATCTCTCCGCCGAAATAGGCGTGTTCCGGAGCGTCGAGCAGGTGAATCCGGGTGTCCCGATGGTGCGCACTTGCGACCTTTGGCATCAATGAGATTGCCTTCAGTCGACCCTCTTCGGCGGCGGGATCGGTCGGCGGTTGACCGGTTTCGATCCGGGCGGACTGCCACAACAGGCTGTCCAGCAGGGAGGTTTTCCCGTGGTCGACGTGGGCCAGGACCGCGAGATTGCGAACGTTGCGGATTTGCGTCATCGGGGGGTCGGCTCCCTCCCGGCAGGCGCAACCGGGGCGTGCCGGGAAAGATTTACCTGACGGCAGGTGCTGATTTCGGAAAAGGCGAAGGTATCACGGAGGTTGCGACAAAAACAACCGGAGCGGGGAATGACGCGCGCCCTGTTTCGGTTTGATAACGGGTGAATGACGCATGTTCCGAGATCAATCGGCGCGCGTCTGAATCCGGCCCGCGAACGGAATCGAAAGACCCCGAGGGGCTCAGCATGGCGAGTCGACAGGAACAGGCGGAACGGACCACTCAGCGGGCCCTCGAGGTCTGCGAGGAGGGTGCGTCCCACATTCGTGGTGCGCTGGCCTACGTCCCCCACGTCGCCCGCCGCTACATGAGCTGCGGGCTCCCCTTCGACGAACTGCTCGCCGCCGGCAATCTCGGCCTCGTCGAGGCCGCCCTCCGCTTCAACCCCGAAAAGCAGGTCAAGTTCGTGACCTACGCCGACTGGTGGATCCGCAAGTCGATCCTCAAGGCGGTGGAGGAACAGACCGGTGCCGTGCGCCTCCCCCGCTACCGCCAGGAACAACTGCGGGTGCTGACCGAAGGTCGCCGCGCCTGGCGGCGCCACCACGGGAGCGAACCGGACCGCGACCAGCTCTCCGAGGCCACCGGCTTCACCCCCGAAGAGATCGACCGGCTGAGCCGGATCGGCAACGGTTCGCTGACCCTCGAGGAGCCGGTCGCCCCCGGCGCCGAACGGGGGGGCGGCGACCTC
>CAZBZH010000067.1:0-4757 GCA_964496265.1 uncultured Acidobacteriota bacterium
CCTTCCAGCCGTAACCCTCGGCCGGAGTCACCGGCGTTTGCCCTTGCCGTTCGACATCGATCCAGTCCAGGACGCTGCGGGTCCACCAGAGGCGCACGGCGAGCAGTTGCTTCACCGTCCAGTCCTCGACGCAGGGGTCCTGCGCGATGGCCGCAAGGTGCCCGCCGAGCTCCGCGCTCAAGTCGCTGAACGATCTCGAGACCAGCTCGACAAGAGCTTCCCGTGACTTCGGAATCGTCGAGCCGGACATGTCTTGTCGAACTCCGCCGCGCAGCCCCAGGGCCCGGATTTACATCCCGGCCGAACCCTGCTTTTTGGCCGCCGGGGCCGCCACGTCGTAGGCGTGGAGCACGTCGCCGTGGCGGATGTAGAGCACCTTGTCGGCGATCACCGGGTGGGACCAGTGGTGGCCCGAGCCGGCCTCCATCTTGAAGCGGCTGATCACCTCGAAGGACTCGGGCGAGGGATTGACCAGCAGCACCTCGCCGCTCTCCACGTAGCCGTAGAGCAGTCCGTCGGCGTAGACCACCGAGCCCTTGCCCAGCCGCTTGATCTTGGCCAGCTGGGCGCCGGTCTTGGCGTTGAGCACGTGCCAGGCCTTGTTGGAGGCGGCCCCGTAGATGCGGCCGTCGACCAGCACCGCGCCGCCGTGGTGCACGTCCAGCTCTTCCTCGGTCCAGGCCGGCGAGACCGAGCGTCCGTCGGCGGCCAGGCGGAAGGCCCGTCCTCCCTGGCCGTAGCCGTGGGTCGTGTAGATCAGGTCCGAGAGGAACAGTGGGCTATTGGCGTGGATGTCGTAGGAGACCTCGACCTTCTGCCGCCACAGCACCTCTCCGGTTTCGGGAGCGATCCCGACCAGGTGTTTGCCGACGGAGGTCACGATCTGGCGCTGCTTCCCGTGTTCCATCACCCGGGCGCTGCAGTAGGCCGCGGAGTCGGACAGGCCCTTGGTGCTCCAGACCGTCTCGCCGGTCTTGCGGTTGAGGGCGACCACCGAGGCGTCCTTGCCGCCGGCGGTGACGATCACCCGGTCGCCGTCGACCAGCGGAGCCTCCGAGACGCCGAAGTAGATGTTCTTGCCGCCGAAGCGCTTGAACAGGTCGACCTTCCACTGCATCTTGCCGCTCTTGGCGTCGAGGGCGACCGCTTCACCATTCGAGGAAAGCAGATACAGCGAGCCGCCGTCGTAGGTCGGCGTGGTGCGGCTTCCCGGATAACCGCCGCCCTTGTGCTCGCCGCCGTACACCGTGGACCAGAGCAGCTTGCCGTTCCGGTCGAAAGCCAGCGCTCGGCCCTCATCGCCGAACTTGCCGGTGGTGTACAGCGTGCCGTCGACGACGGTGACCGAGGCGTAGGACTCGCCGAGATCCTTGGCTGACCACAGCAGCTTCGGCCCGGAGGCCGGCCACTTCTTGGCCAGGCCGCTTTCCGGGTAGATGCCGTCCCGGTCCGGGCCGCGGAACTGGGCGCTGTCGGCGGAGATCGCCGGCGTGGCCAGCAGGGCCGTCATCAGGAGCGTCAGGGCGAGAAATCGAAGGAACCGCATGAAATCCTCCCGGGAGGGATCGAGGGGTACGCACTGGTGCGCCCCCAAGACTCTATACGGATTCGCGGGCGACGGCACGGAGGGGCGGGCTACTGCTTTTCGGTGCCGCTCTCGCCGCCGTACCGGGGCAGGTCATCGGTGATCTCCCACCAACGGGCCCGGTGGTCGACGTAGACGTTGGCCGCCGGCTCCCGGTCGACCGGAGTGTCGACGTTGGCCAGGACCACCGCGCCTAGCCGAACTTGCCGAAGCTCCCCAGGTCCTTGAATGCCTGCACCACCCGCGCGGCCATGCCCTTTTCGCCGAGGTGCAGCCAGGCGCGGGGATCGATGTGCTTCTTGTTCGGCTCGTCGGGGCCGTCGGGGTTCCCGATCTGGGAGTGCAGGTAGCCGTCCTTGGCGTCCATGTACTCCTTGACCGGGTGGCAGAAGGCCCACTGGGTGTCGGTGTCGACGTTCATCTTGACCACGCCGTAGGAGACCGCCTCGGCGATCTCTTCCGGGCTCGAGCCCGAGCCGCCGTGGAACACGAAGCGCACGGGCTTGTCGCCGGTGCCGTGCTTCTCGCGGATCGCTTCCTGGGAGTTCTTGAGAATCTTCGGCGTGAGCTGCACGTTGCCCGGCTTGTACACACCGTGAGTGTTGCCGAAGGCGGCGGCCACGGTGAAGGAGCCGACGGGCAGGAGGGTCTCGTAGGCCTCCATCACTTCCGAAGGCTGGGTATAAAGCTTGGAGTTGTCGATGTCGGTGTTGTCGACGCCGTCTTCCTCGCCGCCGGTGACCCCCAGTTCGATCTCGAGGGACATGTCGAGCTTGGCCATGCGTCCGAGGTATTCCCTGGAGATCGAGATGTTGTCCTCGAGGGTCTCCTCGGAGAGGTCCAGCATGTGGGAGCTGAACAGGGGCGCGCCGGTCTTCTCGTAGTGCTTCTCACCCGCGGCGAGCAGGCCGTCGATCCAGGGCAGCAGCTTCTTGGCCGCGTGGTCGGTGTGGAGCACCACCGGCACGCCGTAGGCCTTGGCGATGGCGTGGATGTAGGTCGCCCCGGCGATTCCGCCGGCGATCTCCGCCGCGTGATCGGTGTTGTCCAGAAACTTGCCGCCGAAGAAGCGGGCCCCGCCGTTGGAGAGTTGGATGATGACCGGGCAGCCGGCCTCCCGGGCGCCCTCGAGCACCGCGTTCACGCTGTGGGAGCCGATGATGTTGACCGCGGGAAGGGCGCACTCGGCGCGATGACAGTAGTCGTAAAGCTCTTCGAGGGCGCTGCCGGTCACGACGCCGGGCGCAAGGGCCAGCTTGCTCATCTGAGGATCTCCTGTTGCCGGCGGCGCCTTGCCGCCCGGTGCGGACGCGGGCTTCCTGGAGCGCCCGGTGCGAGTGGGCAGAATACCAGAGCGGGCCGGCACCCGCAGGCCGCGGTCACCCTCCGCTCGGCTCCGGCCCCGAGGACCACTGCCACGCCACCTGGGCCCTCTGGTCAGGGGCCAGGGCCAGCTGTTTGCGCTGGCTTCGGGACAGGAGGACCCCGGCCAGATTCGCTGCTCGAAACGAGCACGCCTTGAACTCCGAGCGCCTGAGGTCCGCTCCACGAAGGTCCGCGTGATCGAAGTTGACGCGTTCGAAAACCGAGGCCCGGAGATCCGCCCCGGCGAGGCAGGCTTCGCTGAAGTCCACGTCGCTGAAGTCGTTCCAGCGCAGGTTCGACTCGGAGAGGTCGCTGGCTCGAAAAGAGACCTGCTTGATCTCCGATCGTCCGAAGAAAGTCCGTGGGATGCAGAGTCCGCTCAGGTCGGTGCCGGGGTCGAATGCGGTCCTGAAGAAGTTCAGCCCGAGGGCTTCTCCGTCATCGGGCTGCGGCATGGCCGCAGGCTGTGCGGGCGATTCGTCTTCATCGAGGATGCCTCGGCGCTTTAGGATCGCGACGGACGCTTCATAGTCAGGGCGTGACGACACGGTGAACCCTCCCTCAGACACGCTAGAGTATGACCTGTCGGACACCTGGGTGCGATTTACCTGGGGGCGAATCGGCCGGGCACCGACAGCCTGGAGTGAATGAGCTTGTTCTTTCGTCGAGCACCGAAAGATCCGGAGGTGCGCGCCATCGCGGCTGCCCGCCGGGAGGCGGCGTTCGGCTACGACGGCGTCGGAACGACCCGGGAGCGCCTGGCCGCTGCACCCGCTGGCTTCGAGCTGGATCAGTACGGTGCCGGACTAGGCGAGGGCGATGAAGTCTGGCGCCGGGGCAGGGCGGCGCTTCAGCGGCTGCGGAACTACCCGCCCGCCTTCACCCGGGTGGTCTGGGAAACGGAGCGGGAAGCTCACGAGGGTGCGTTGTTCGCCACCGTCGCCTCCCATTTCGGCTTTTTCTCGGTGCATCCCTGCCGGGTGATCTTCGTTGTCGACGAACCGAACCGTTTCGCGGTGGGCTTCGGAACCCTGCCGGGGCACGCGGAACTCGGGGAAGAGTGCTTCAGCCTGACTCGGAAGGACGACGGTGGCGTTCGCTACGACGTTCAGGCGTTCTCGCGGCCGCAAGGCCTGGCGCGGCTGGGCGCGCCGGTTGCGCGCGGGCTCCAGCGAAGATTCCAGCGGGAGACGATCCTGCAGATGCAGGCGATCGCCCGCGGCTGAGCACGGGTCAACGGGCGAGGTCGGCTTCGGCGGCGATCACGCCGAAGGCAGCCCACTGAGGGCTCTCGGCGAGCTTCTCGAGAAGCGGTTCGCCCCGCGGGTCGCCTTCCTCGACGAACCAGTTGGCCAGGCCGTAGGCTATCGATGCCGATTCGATCGACTCGCCGTCGGCGCCGATCTCGTCGAGCAACGCCTCGGCCGGGAGTTCGCCCTTGTACATCAACAGCAGGCGGTGGTAGCCGTGGTTCTCGATGATGTCCATCTCGGCGTGGATCGGTTCCAGCACCTGCCGGGCCTCGTCGTGGCGATCCAGCCTGCGTAGGGTCATGTGCAGCCAGTGGGTCGTCGCGCTCAGCATGTCCGGGTTCTTCGAGACGAGCATGCACTTGCGGTATGCCTCGAGCGCGGCCTCATAGTCACCCTGCACATAGTGGGCGAGGCCCAGGTGGTACCAGATGTTGGACTGGAGCGTGCTCGTCGGCTGATTGCGGGCGTTGGGTAGGCCGTCGGGCTCAACTTGATCGGGCTGACCAGCGACCAGCTCGGCTGCCCGCACCAGGTCGAGGATGGCTTTCTCGAAC
>CAZBZH010000067.1:4772-12433 GCA_964496265.1 uncultured Acidobacteriota bacterium
GAGGGTCACGTGGCGGTGGCCCCGATGCCGGTAGAGGCGCGGGTCTTCGGGGTGTTGCTCGATGCCCTCCGAAAAGATTGCGATGGCGTCGCGATATCTGCCCAGGTATGCCGTGCGGCGCCCGTACCAGATCAGCGCATCCGCGTCATGGGGGCGCCTCTCGAAAGTCTCACGAGCTGTCGTCAGCTCGGCTTCTCGCACCTTTCGTAGATCTGCCGGAAGTGCCGGAGCAACGAGATGTCGCCCGAGCAGTGAGCGGGCCTCCACGGCGGCTTGCCGCTCATCCGAGTTCTCGGTTGCCGGCGCCCCACAGCCGAAGGCGAGAGCAGCTACCAAGAGGGTTGACCCAAGTCGTTTCACCCGCCGATTAGAACACACGACGGCGCTACCAATCGGCGGCGAGGCGCTTACAGTCAGGGTTGGAGTTTCAGAATAGGTGCCGAGGTCCAGTGGCAGCCCGGCTCAACTCCGCAGTTCAACGCGCTTCCCGCCGGGCGCACCACGTAGTAGACCGACGCCTGGAAGGAGGCGTAGAAGTCCTGGTGCAGGCCCGCAAACACGAGCTGGGGCATGTTGCCGCCAGCGACGTCAGCGAGCTCCGCCGAAGTGAGCAACATCGGGTAGTAGTCGGCGTCCAGGCGTAGATAGACGCTATGTAGTTCGAGGCTCGCGTCGATCGGCTGGGCTTGGGAGGTGTCCACGACGAGGTTCAAGCCATCCCCCTTGCCGCCGCAAGGCAGGCAGGGGTCCGACTCCGGCGTAGGATGAGGGCTCGTCGCGAACAACTCGTCGTAGCTCGGAACGTTCGGTTGGTCCTGCAACGAGCCGGTGGGGATCGGTTCCGCCGTGATCTCATTGGCGCTGCCCCAGCAAACGGATTCATAGCCTCCGTTCAGGCCTTCGAAGATCGCGTCGATCGCCGGGACACATCCAGGGTAGACGCGGTCTCCACGGGTCAAGAGATGACAGCCGGCGTCGTGGTCGAAGCGGGGCAGCCAGACTCCACCCTGCATGTTCGAGGGGAATTCGCCGGCCAGAACCTTAACGGCGACCCAGCCGCTCATCATCGCCGACGAATAGGAGGTGCCTCCGGCGACCGCCTCCCCCGAAACGCAGTGGGCTGTTCCCGGAGCGAGAGCGTTGGAGCAACCCCGAGGAGTCTCCCAGCGCGGAGTGATGCTTTCCTGCTTCAGGTACTGGTCGGTGCCCAGCGCACCAACGCCGATAACGTTGCCTAGCGCCGCGGGGAACAGTGGAGACTGATGGTTGCCGTTCGCCGCCATGATGTGAGTCCCGTAGCCGGAGAACTGTTCGAGCACCCTGGCGATCTGACAGGTCAGCAGGCTCGGCGGGCAGTTTGCCTCATCCATTGCATCCTCCTGGGTAGCCAGGCGCCCCAGGGACATGTTCAACGCGAGTGGCGCAGGCGCTTCTTCCGAGTCGACCTTGTCCAGTACGGTGCACAGGGCAGCCAGGAGGTGCACGTCTGAGGGTTGGCTGCCGAAAGACTCCAGCAGAATGGGGTCGTCGACCAGCTGCAGCCCCGCAGCGGCACTCCGCGGCAGGATGGAGTTGATCATCTGCCAGGTGCTCGCGCCGTGGAACCCGGAGAAATCGATTAGCGCGACCCAGTTGTCGGGGACGTTCTCCTCAGGGGGGGCTGGCGCCTCGTCTGACGGGATTTCGTACGAATGACCGGGGTCCAACAGCCCCTGCCACGATTCGAGTAGGTCGGAAAAGAGCGTCGGGTCCTCTGGGAAGGGACGTTGGGTTGTCGCGGGCTCCGGGTAGGCCTGAAAGCGCTCTTCGCCGAATTCTTTGAGGCTACAGGGCAGGCGGCTGGCCTCACTGCCGAACTGGAAGGTACCGAGGCGGCCGCAGGACAGTGGCGTATGCCATGTCTCGCCGTCGCAATCGCCGTCAAACAACGCCCATTCGACCTCCGTGGCGGCCCAGGTGGGGCCGAGTACCAGGAAAGCGAGAGTCAGCGCAAGAAGGGTTCGAACTTGACGGTGCATGGTACCTCCTCATTTCTTTAGTCCCCGATCGGTGCATTCGGGGCATTCGGCCGCTCGATGGTTACGCTGGTCTGGTGAGCAAGCCCTCCGGTCGCTGCCGATAGCCGGGTTGCAGCCGCATCGCCCTTCCGCAACTCCACCACGTCGGGCCATCGCGCTTCGGTGGATGCGACGACGTAGATGGTGTGCTTCCCGGCCTCCTCGCCAAACAGGTCCGACGTGCGGCCGTTGATCACCGCTGCCCCGCGGTGCCGCATGATCGTGTAGGCGCGCTGCGGTTCGAGGCGCTCGAGCCGTTGTCCCTTGAGCCGGTAGATTGCGAATTCCACACCGGCCTGAGCCGCGCCAAGCGACTCGAGAGTGATCTGGACCCTTGTGTCCGGACGGGCAATCGCACTCGTCGTGTCGACTGAACGCTGCTCCGCAATCGCCTCCAGCCGCAGGGAATGAGCCAGGCTGCTCATGTCCACCGGACCAGAGTCCCGAGAAATGAGCCACGGCCCCAGGATCGCAAGGGTCAGCAGCGCTGCCGCGGACAATGCGATTCCCTGCAGCCGGCGGGAAAGCCGTCGAGGCTTCGGCAAATCACCGAAGAGGCGTTCGCGCACCTCAGCGGGAGGCTGGGTCGGATCGATCTCGGCCAGATCGTAGATTCGTTGACGAACGGCCTCGTTGCCCGCCAGCGCCTCTTCGACGGACCTTCGTTCCGTCTCTGTGAGCGTACCTTGACGGTAAGCGAGCAACAGGTCGTCGCGAACCTGTCGATCGTGCCCGTAGGTATCGCTTCTGACGAGATCCCAGATCATCTTCTTCTCCGAACTCCGCTTGCTCATGACCATCACTCCGGTGGGAGTTCGCCCTCGCGAGTTTTCTCAGACGGCGCATCGATTTTTCTCAGCTTGATTCCAGTAAGACCCAGCGGCCCCAGACCGAGGGGGGCGCGTCCTCCCGTAGCTGCTTCAAGGCTCGGCGGTAGGATTCGGGGACGCTGGCATCTTGCTCGGCCAGGGCGCGGTAGAACTCGTTGTTGAACCGGGCGGCCAACCGGTCCGGGATGTCCCAACGCGAACCGATCACGAATCGAGCGCCGTGCTGGGCAAAGACCCCGGCCAGGCCGAAGTCGCCGCGCCCGGCTGATTTGGTACTGCGAGCCGATTGACAGGCGCTCAGATTGACGAACTCGAGATTTGGCGCACAACCGCGCCAGATTCCCGGCACGACCGCCCCGTCGGCCGTGTGAAGGCTCGAAAGCGCGGGAAAACCCGGGTCGTACTGGGCGTGACCGTCGAAATGCAGCGCGTCGGTGTCGCGACAGGCGATGCTCAGCGCAGCGGTCGTGACGTGCTCGCCGGCCAGTACCTCCCCTCGGGGAAAGAGGCCGCGGTACAGGGGAATACTGTCCGCCGCATGGGGGAGGTTCTCTTGCGGATCGACGGCGAACAGGATTCTCCGCCTCTGCTTCGGTGACCGATGCAGGGGGGGGAGGTCGGCTCCAGGAGGCCGGAAGAGCACCAGCGTTTCCTCGGCCAGCCAACGATCGGAGCCGGGGATCGGGAGCGCTGAGAGGGGCACGTCGTGCAGCTCACCGTGTAGGCCGTAGCGGACGATCGATCCCAGGCTATCGGTCGACGGGACGAGAGCTCGTGCCAGGGGCTGGGCCGCACGGAGCCACTGGTCGCGGGAAACGGGCGTCGAGTCCGTCAGCATGTTTCGTAGCCGGGAGACCTGCTGTGCAAGCCGGGTCCTTGAGATCGGAAGCTTGCGGTGCAGGCGGATTCCCCGGGGCGTGCGCTCCAGCAGGTAGATGGCGTTCGGGCCGGCAAAGGCGCGAAAGTCGAGATGGCGAACGCTGTCCGAGTGTTCCGGGCGGCAAGCGTCGATCCTCCGCACCAGGGATTGAATGCGGTGCTTGAGATCCAGAACCAGGAGTTGGCGCTGCTGGCGTCCCTGCCGCGAAGTCGGGGCTTCCAGGGTGGACAACTCATCGATGAGTGACTGGTACTCGTGGTCGGCAACGTGTGTTTGTGTTTCGCCGCAGGATGCGGCGTGACGTCGGCTGAACCGGTCCGCGTGTTGCAATGCCCCCCAGGCGTGGTCCAGACGTCCGCTCTGCACCGCGATCGCTGCATCGAGGTGAAAGAGCTCCATCGTGCCGGCGCGATCGGCGGGGATCCGCTGGTCGAGTTTGCCGATCTGCGAGAGCTCGAGCCACATCAGCCCTCGTTCGCTGGAGCGGGCCGCATCCTCGATGTGGCCGCTCTCGAACGCCAGGGATGCGATCTGTTGCATGGCCCAGGCCCGCAAACGGGGGGAAGATGGAGCACGATCAAGTTGATCGGCAAGCTGTCGCGCCCGGTTCAGATCCCGCTGTCCGATCTCGAATTCCAAGGCTGCCGCCAGCATCCACTGGGTCAGCCGCTGGCCGCGATCGGACCCGTCGGCGCCGGCGTCGGTGATCGTCTGGCGAGCGAGTGACAGGTGGACATCCGGGTCGAGTCGACGCTTCGCTCGAGCGAATGCGGCGTTGATCCGGTAGTTGACCGTCTCCAGCGTTTCCCGCTGACGGCCGCTCTCGGCGAGTTCGGTGAAGTTGTGCTCGAGCTGGGCGAGCTCCTGGTCATCGATCCCCGGCTGGTGCATTCGGAGCCAGTTCAGCGTATTGCGAGCGGCCGACCAGGAAGAACGTGTGCAGTCTGCACCTTGACAGTTCTCGAGGATCGGAGCGAGTTTCTCGATGCCTTCCAGTGTCGCCCCGACCCGGTGCAGAATTTCGGCCTGCTTCATCGCGACCGAGATGCGTTCGTGGGCACCACTCGCCGCGAAACCGTTTCCCGCCTCTTCCAGGTGCTGCCAGGCGAGGGTCAGGTCTCCGGCACGCAATCGCAGCATCCCGCGCTCGTAGGCCAGCATCGCCGCCCAGCGGGATCCGCCGCGCTCGCCGGTCCACCAAGGCCGGGCTTCCACATAGCGCGCCGCGCGGTCGACGGATTCGGGGGTCCCATGCTGGCGATGGAAGTAGGCGCTTGTCATCCGAACCCGGGATTGAAGGATGGGGAAGCGTGCGATCTCCGGTTTCGAGGACATGCGTTCTAGTTCCGCTGCCTTGTCCTCGAGCGACACGCCGGATTCGATCAGTTCGAAGAAGCGATCGAGCAGCTGTTGACGCATTGGATCCGGGGCTCGGCGGTATTCGAAGGCCAGACAGGGGAACGATTGGCTCGCACCGTCGTAGCGATCTTCGATCGACCCGCAAATACGTGCCGGGCCATCAGGCAGGTCCACGGGGACCTTTGTTTCGAAGCAGAGGGTCGTTCCGGCGCGTATGGTCGGCGTGGCCAGGTTCGTCGGCACCCCGGCCCACCCGCCGCTCCCTTCGAAGGCCAGCGACGCCATCCACTGACTCGTATCGGTGACCGCGGGGGCGATCAGGCAGACACCCACGGTTTCCGCCGCGTTCTCGACGTCCGGCGTGACCAGGGGCACCACAACGCCATCCTGACGCTTGAGCAGGTCCGCATGGCCACGGAAGGAGAAACCGATCTCGCGGAGCAAATCTGCGTCCGGGGGCGGCTCGTTACAGCAGAGGGCCGCAGACAAGAGAGCCAGCACGGCCCATCGGGAACGCCACTTCAAGTTTCGATCTCCAGTTCCTCGGCGCAGCGTTGGACCGTGTCGGCCAGCGTGGTACGCAGGCGGTAGATCGCCTTGAGCGGCCAGCCCGTAACCTGGGATATCTCCCTGGGAGTCAGTCCGTCGACGTAGCGCATCTTGTAGTAGAGGTAGAGTTGGAGGTCGCGTTTCCGGAGGGCGCCGGCCAGCCGATTCAGTTGGTCTCGGCGCATCGCCTGGGCTTCGAACGACAGATCCTCGAGATGCAGCGTGTCCGTGTCCAGTTCCTCGAAAGCCGGGGCCCGTTGGTAGGATCTTCTTCGGTTTGCCATCACCCCGCAGGCGGTATCCCAGAGGTAGCGGTCTAGGCGACGTTCGGTTTGCTCTCCCTCGGGCACGCCCTCGTGGAAGCGTCGCAGGGTCTCCGCGTTATTCTTGAAGAAAAGTAAGAACACGTCATGGAGCAGATCGTCGATGTCCAGGCGCTTCCAATGGCCGTAGCGACCGAGAAGTCGGCGGTAGAGCCGGGGAGAGAAAGTGTCGTAGAGCCAGGTCTTGGCGCTCCGCTCTCCGCGCAGGAGGGCCTGAATCCGCTCCGAGACCGTCGGGTGCTCCGTGGTGACCCCCGGTTCCTGCCACTTGACCAGCCGCATGGCCGAGCGCCGGCGGGGTGCGGAGGAGGTGGGGTGAGGTCGGTTCATCGGGCGAAGCTCCATGTGTGTCTTCACCCTCTTGGGAGTGCGGCCAAAGCGTTTTTGTCGGCCGGAGCCGAACTTTCCGCTTTTCCGCCGATTTATCCGGCGTGTTCGGAGAAAACCAGGTTGCCTGCACTCCTCCCGAGGCTGACGGAATGACCCGTCGCCCAACGACACGAGGAGAAACCCATGTTCCGAATCAAAACCGCCACCGCCGCGATCGCTCTTTCGCTCGTCGCCATCACCTCTCTGAGCTACGCGGGAGAGCGTTGCGGTGAAGTCGTCGAGCCACGCTATGTCGCCGACCCCAGCCTGGTTCCCGAAGGCCACACGGTATTGAGCGAAGCGGATGCGTTGATCGTGGAGACGTTCGCGTTCCTCCAGCCGGTCGGTGAGGTCGAACGGGACCAGGGCGTGACGAGTGACGGGCGTCCCGTTTCGATCGCCCGCCAGTCGTTCGTGTTCAGCAACGGGTTCGGTCAGCAGATTGCAGGTCAGCTGCAGTGCTCGCACCAGGGCTGTGTCGACAACGATTGCATTCTGTTGGGATGCGATCCGGTGCAGGTAGGAAACCGTTTCGGTTGCACGGGTGCGAGTTGTGTCGAAGACCCGAGCACGGAAGAAGAGGACTGCAACGATACGGAGCCCAAGGGTTGTATCAAGTCGGTCTCGATCGAGTTGGAGCAGCAGCCGAACGACGACTAGTTGCGCACAAGACGGATCGCTTCAGAGCGAAGAAAGGCCCGACGCGTGACCCGGTCACCGTCGGGCTTTCTCTTGTTTGTATCGCCGCGCGCAAAGCGCGGCGTTTCTTTTTTGTCGGCCGGCGAGAAAGACGAGCTGCGCGAACTCCTCCGAGGCTGACGGGATGATCCGTCCAAAGGATAGGAGTTGGAAATGGTGTCGAACAACGAACTTCAGCGCGCGACGTTGATCGTGTCGATGGTGGCTCTGATGGCGACGGTGTTTGCCGTTGCGAGCTTTGCCGGAGAAGCCTGTGGCCCGAAGGGCAAGGTGTTCTACGCGGCAGAGAGCGCGAAGGCCGTCGATGGCCAGGTGGTGCTCAGCGAGTCCGAAGCCGTGATGCTCGAGCTGCTCTCGACGTCGCAGGCGGTCGGAGATCCGGTGCGGACCCGGACCGTGGACGAACTCGGTGTGCCGATCGCCATCACCGTACTGCCGGTGGAGTTCACCACGTTCAACGGTACGACCGCTCTCGGTTCGGTGACCTGCACCCATCAGGGTTGTGTCGACCCGGACTGCCTGGTCGAAGGCTGCGACCCGTATCAGACCCGCAACGGCTGGGGCTGCAGTGGTCCCGGTTGCATCGGTGATTCCA
>CAZBZH010000068.1:0-11282 GCA_964496265.1 uncultured Acidobacteriota bacterium
GTCGGCGGGCTGGACAACTCGCTGGTCCAGTTCGGTCGCTCCCGGGGTCCGTGGGCCGACCTGCTGCGCGCTGCCGTGCAGGCGGGAGCCGGGATCTACCTGATGACCGTGCTGCCCGGCGGAACGGCGCTCCAGATCTACGGCCCGGTGGTGCTGGCCCTGGCGGTCACCCTGATCGACCTGTTCCAGCGGGCGGGGCGCCACACCGACGTTTTCCGCTCGATCTAGGGCCCCCGAAGCCGGCCCCGAGGCCTGTGCCCAGGCCGGTGCGCAGGCCGGTCCCAGGGGGCCGGTTCGAGCCGGTCGCGGCCCTCGGCCGCCGGCGGGGAATCGACCGTTCCGCCTGATATACTTCTGGGTCGCTCTAGCCGGCCGGCAATCCGTGTTCGCAAACGTCCGCCGACCTCCAATGGGGATCGCAGGGGAGAAGCATGTCGCAGGGTCGCATCGTTCGTATCGCCAACGGTCAAGGATTCTGGGGCGACTCGGTTGACGCTCCGGTACGTCTGATCGAGGAAGGGCCGCTCGACTACCTGACGCTCGACTATCTGGCCGAGGTCACGATGTCGATCATGCAGAAGCAGCGGCGGCGCAACCCGGACCGGGGCTACGCCACTGACTTCGTCGACATGATCCGGCGCACGCTGCCCACGCTGCGCGCCAAGAACATCCGGGTGGTGGCCAACGCCGGCGGGGTCAACCCGACCGCCTGCCGCAAGGCGCTGTTCGAGGTGGCCAAGGATGCCGGCGCCACCGGGCTCAAGATCGGCACGGTCCAGGGGGACGACATCCTCGACCGGCTCGATGAGCTGCGCGCCCAGGGGGTTCCCTTTGAGAACCTGGATGACGGCAAGCCCTTCTCCGAGATCCAGGACCGGGTGCTGTCGGCCAACGTGTACATCCAGACCCGGCCGCTGGCCGAGGCGCTGCGCCAGGGCGCGGACATCCTCGTTACCGGCCGCGCCACCGACCCCGGTCTGGTGCTTGCCCCGCTGATCGCCGAGTTCGGCTGGGGCCCCGAGCAGTACGACCTGCTGGCCGCCGGCACCGTCGGCGGGCACATCGTCGAGTGCGGCGCTCAGTGCACCGGCGGCAACTTCTCGCGCTGGTGGGAAGTCGAGGGCTGGGATCGCCTGGGTTACCCGGTGCTCGAGTTCGGCGAGGACGGCCGCTTCGTGGTGACCAAGCATGACGGCACCGGCGGTCTGGTTTCGGTCGACACCGTCGGCGAACAGTTGATGTACGAGATGGGCAACCCCAATCGCTACATCACGCCGGATTGCGTCGTCGACTTCACCTCGATCCAGCTCGAACAGGAAGCCAGGGACCGGGTGCGGGTCTCGGGTATCAAGGGGGGAGAGGCGACCGACACCTACAAGGTCTCGATCTCCTACCTGGAAGGCTACAAGGCGATCGGTCAACTCACCGTCAGCGGTCCCGACCCGGTGGCCAAGGCGCGGGTCTGCGCCGAGGCACTGTGGGGCCGCCTCAAGCAGGCCGGCTACACCTACGAGAAGACCAGCACCGAGTTCCTCGGGGTGGATTCCTGTCACGGCGAGATCATCGACGTGCCGCGGCGGGTCAACGAGGTCGTCCTGCGGGTCGGCGTCAAGGACCCGAGCAAGAAGGCGGTCGATCGGTTCGGCAAGGAGCTGGCGCGGCTGGTCACCTCCGGGCCCCCAGGGGTTACCGGTTTCGCCGGCGGCCGCCCCAAGGCCACCGAGGTGCTGGGCTACTGGCCGACGCTGATTCCCAAGCACCTGGTGCAGCCCGAAGTTCACGTGGAGGAGGTGTCGTGAAGAAGATCCCGCTGTACGCCATGGCCCACGGCCGTTCGGGAGACAAGGGAGACGGCTCCAACGTCGGCGTGATGGCCTACGACGAGCGCGGCTACGAGATCATGAAGGCGTGGCTGACCACCGAACGGGTCAAGGCGCACTTCGGCAGCATCGTCCGCGGCGGCGTCGACCGCTACGAGATGCCCAACATCCTCGGCCTGAACTTCATCCTCCACGACTCGCTCGGGGGAGGCGGCTCCGAGAGCCTGAAGAACGATGCCCAGGGCAAGACCCACGCCATGGCGCTGCTGCGCATCGAGATCGAGGTTCCCGACGACTACGCCCCGCCGCAGGTCGGCACCTCCGGCGCCCTGGCACCTTCCGGCGAGCTGTCGCCGGCGGCCGGCTAGCCCGGGCCGCGAGGAAGAGATCCGCACATGAGCGACTACACCTGCATCGAACTCGAGCGTCACGACGATGGCGTGCGCGTCCTGCATCTGAACCGGCCCCCGGTCAACGCCCTGGGCCGCGATCTGGTCGGCGATCTGCTCCACGCCGAGAAGGCGTTGCTCGACGACGCCGACGCCCGCTGCCTGATCGTGCGCAGCACAAGCAAGCACTTCTGCGCCGGCGCCGACCTGAAAGAGCGCAAGGGCATGAGCGAGGAGGAGGTCAAGGCCTTCGTACCCAAGCTCGGCGAGGCCTGTCACGGTCTGGCGCGGCTTCCGTTCCCGACCATCGCCGCCCTGCGCGGCGCCGCCGCCGGCGGCGGTTGCGAACTGGCCCTCGGCTGCGATTTCCGCATCGCCTCCGAGGACGCCAAGATCGGCCTGCGCGAAACGGCGCTGGCGATCATCCCCGGGGCGGGCGGCACCCAGCGCCTGCCGCGGATGATCGGCCTGGCCCGGGCCAAGCGCTGGATCTTCACCGCCAGGATGCACGGGGCCGACGTGGCGCTGCGTGACGGCGTGGTCGACCAGGTCGTCGCCGCCGATGAACTGGACGACGCCTGCCTGGCGATGGCCCGTGAGATCGCGGCCAACGGCCCGGTGGCCATTCGCCTGGCCAAGAAGGCGGTCGAGCAGGGGGCCGACATGGCGCTGCCCGACGCGCTCCGCTTCGAGTGGGATTGCTACCAGGGTGTGCTGCAGACCGAGGACCGGGTCGAAGCGCTCAAGGCCTTCGCCGAGAAACGCACCCCCGAGTTCAAGGGCCGCTAGCCTGTCCCGCGGGACCGGCTCGAGGAAGGGATGCTCCGCTACGGTGATCTGGAGATCGATCCGCCGCTGATCCTGGCGCCGATGGCCGGGATCACCGATCGGCAGTTCCGGCTGGTGCTGCGCCGGCTGGGCGGGGTCGGTCTGGTCACCATGGAGTTCATCTCCTCCGAAGGGCTGCTGCGCAACTGCAAGCAGATGTTGCGCAAGCTGCACTTCGTCGAGGAAGAACGCCCGATCTCGATCCAGATCTACGGGTCGAAGCCCGACCGCATGGCCGACGCCGCCGAGATCGTCGAGCAGGTCCGCGCCGCCGCCTGCGATCACAACATGGGCTGCCCGGCCCACAAGATCCTCAAGGGGTGTGCCGGCTGCGCGCTGATGGCCGACCTGGATAACGCCGCCGCCATCGTGCGCGAGGTGCGCAAACGGTTGACGATCCCGCTGACGGTCAAGTTCCGCGCCGGGATCGACGACAACCGCATCAACTTCCTCGAGCTGGGAAAGATCTGCCAGGAAGAGGGCGCCCAGGCGGTGGCCCTGCATCCGCGCACCGGCAAGCAGATGTACCGGGGCCGGGCCGACTGGACCCGTATCGCCGAACTCAAGGATGCGCTCTCGATTCCCGTGGTGGGCAACGGTGACGTCAACACCGCCCAGGACGCCATGGACATGTGGGAGCAGACCGGCTGCGACGCGGTGATGATCGGCCGGGCCTCGATGAAGAACCCCTGGATCTACCGCCAGATCAACGAGCTGCGGGCCGGCCTGCCGCTGCGCGAGCCGAGTCTCGACGATCGCCGCGACCTGATCCTCAAGCACTTCCGCATGGTGCTGGCCCAGGAACCGATCAAGATCATCATGAACAAGCTGCGCACCTTCACCAGCTGGTACACCAAGGGGCTGCCCGGCGGTCGCGACCTGCGGGTGCAGATCGGCTCGCTGGACGATCCCGAAGCGTTCTTCGACGCCATCGAGGCGTTCTTCGAGAAGACCCGGAGCCTCGTGGCATGAAGGTCTCCAAACGCGGCGAGTACGGGGTGCGGGCGCTCTGCCTCCTGGCTCAACGCTACGGAGAAGGGGTGGTGGCCATCGGTGAGATCGCGCGGCTGGAGTCGATCCCACCCAAGTTTCTGGAAAGCATCCTGTTGGAGTTGAAGCGGGGCGGTTTCGTCCGCAGTCGTCGCGGAGTCGATGGCGGATACGAACTGGCCCGCAACCCCGCGGAGATCCTGCTGGGCGAGGTCGCCCGGGTTCTCGACGGTCCTTTGGCGCCGATGGCCAGCGCCGCCGAACTCCGCGAACTGATGGATCGCAACCCGCGCCAGGCCGGTTTCTACGGCGTGTTGATGGACGTGCGTGACGCGGTCTCCGCCATTCTCGATCGAACCACCCTGGCCGATGTCGTGCGGCGCAACGACGACCTCGGGCAGGCCGGAGGAGTGACATGAATCTCGAGCGCATGCAGCAGGCGCTGCGCGATGCCGGCGTCGACGGCTGGCTGTTCTACGACTTCCATCACCGCGACCTGATGGCCTACCGCATCCTCGGTCTCGACACCGCCGAGATGGCCTCCCGCCGCTGGTTCTACTTCCTGCCCGCCCAGGGCGAGCCGGTGCGTCTCTGCCACAAGGTCGAGCCGCGCAAGCTGGACAGCCTTCCGGGGCGCCAGGAGTTCTACCTGGCCTGGACCGAACTCCACGAGAAACTGCGCGGCATGCTCTCGGGTGTGGGCAAACTGGCGATGCAGTACTCGCCGATGTGCAACATCCCCTACATCTCGGTGGTCGACGCCGGCACCATCGAACTGATTCGCTCGATGGGCCCCGAGGTGGTCTCCTCGGCCGGCCTGGTCCAGCAGTTCGAGGCGGTGACCGATCAGGAAGGCCTCGACAGCCACCGCCGTGCCGGCGAGAAGATTCACGAGATCAAGAACGAAGCGTTCCTGATGATGAGCGACGCCCTGCGCGAGGGCCGCTCGATCACCGAGTTCGAGGTGCAGCAGCACATCGTGCGGCGGTTCGCCGAGGAAGGCCTCTACGATGACGACGAGCACCCGATCGTCGGCTTCAACGACCATCCCGCCGACCCGCACTTCCAGCCGACCGCCGAGAACGCCTACACCCTCAAGGCGGGGGACACGATCCTGCTCGACCTGTGGGCCCGGGAAACCGAGCCGCGCCCGGGCATCTTCTACGACGTGACCTGGTGCGCCTACGCGGGCACCGAGCCGCCGGCCGAGTACCTCAAGATCTGGAACACCGTTTGCGCCGCCCGGGACGCCGCCGTCGAGCTGGTCCGCGAGCGTTTCGCCGCGGGGACGCCCTGTCACGGCTACGAGGTCGACCAGGCCTGCCGCGACGTGGTGGTCCGCGAGGGCTACGGCGAGCACTTCCTGCACCGCACCGGGCACAGCATCGGCATCAAGGTCCACGGCAACGGCGCCAACATCGACAACCTCGAGACCAAGGACGACCGCCTGCTGGTCCCCGGGATCTGCTTCTCCATCGAACCGGGAATCTACCTGCCGGGCAAGATGGCGGTGCGCACCGAGGTCGACATGTTCATCGGCCTCGACGGGGTGCCCGAGATCGCCGGGCCGGTGCAGAAGGACCTGATTCTCTTCGGCTGAGCAAGAAATTCAGGCTCCCGGCGAAGGATTCCGGCCGGCGAAGACGCATACCCTTCGGGGAGCGTGAGGTCTCGACTCGAGGCTTGCGTTGCTCCCCCGGGAGCGTGCGGTGCCGGTTTCCACAGCCTTGCCTCGGGTCGTCAGGGAACGCGCCCCCATCGTGAACTGGGCCGGCGCGGCCTGGGGCCTGGTCACCCTGGCGACCTGCCTGAAGGTGATCGGTTCCCCTCAGCGTCAGCACTACACCTTCTTTCGTACCGCAGCCCTCAACTGGTGGGATGGCGTCTCTCTGTACATTCACGAGGGCGGCTTGTTTCGATACCCCCCGGTATTTGCGCTCGTAGTATCCCCATTCGCGGTTCTGCCGCAGGGTCTCGGGAACGTACTATTCGTTCTAGCTTCGATGTTGGTTTGGTTGCTCGGTGTGATCGCGCTGACCCACGGCGTCTTGCCCGGCCGTTGGACTACCGAGCGCCGGGCTGCGTTGGTACTGCTGGCGCTCCCCGGAGTGATGCGCGGTGTGTGGTCCTCACAGAGCCATGCGCTGTCGGCAGCCTGTATCTTTCTGGCGCTCGCCGCGCTGAGTCACCGGCGTCATGGTGTCATGGCTGTCTTGCTCGCGCTGGCCATCCATGTGAAACTTGCGCCGGTCGTGTTGGCGGGTGTGCTCGTGCTGACCCGGCCGCGGCTCGCCATGCCCATCGCTTCAGCATGTTTGCTTCTGGGTGCGGTTCCGTTTCTCACCGCTCCTCCGGGGCAGGTGGTTGCGGAGTACTGGGCCTGGTTGCGCCATCTAACCGAGAGTTCCTCCGAACGGTGGCCCAGTTTCAGGGATGTCTGGAACCTCTGGGAACTGAGCGGTTTGCCCTTCTACTTGCCTGCCTACCGTGCGATCCAGGTATTCGCCGGAGTAGCCGTCGCTGCCCTGTGCTACCAAGCTGAGCGCAGAGGGGGCTGCGAACGTCGTCGGCTGACGTTCTGCGCAGGATTGGTTTCCTGCTACATGCTGGCATTCGGCCCGGCGGTCGAGTTCAACCAATTCGTCTTGCTTTCGCCTTTTCTGGCCTACTGGTTGCTCGAGAGGGCTGCGTCGTCGGCTCATCGGCGGTTCCTGTGCGTGATCTACGTGATGACGCTCGTGATCGGTTGGGGCAGCGTAGAGAGGGCTCTGATTCGAGCGACCGGAATCCAATTCTGGACGGGCGTGTCGACCCTGGGGGTACTCCTCTTCGCGGCCTGGCTCATCAGCCGCCGATCTGAAATCCCTCCCGGTCACGCGCCTGGGTTCGAGCGCAAGTCGTTCGGGGTCGGCTACACTAGCCAACGCTCGGGGGGAATGCTCGTTCGCGACGGAGCGAAACGTCGCGGGGGATGGTTCGCGCGTGAAGGTTTCCGTCGTACTAAGCACCTACAACCAGCCGGATTGGCTGAGGAAAGTGCTCATCGGATACGCCGTACAGACTCGGTTGCCGGACGAAGTGGTGATCGCCGATGACGGCTCCGGGCCGGAGACGTTCGAGACGATTGAGCGGATCGCGCCTGCGCTGCCCTTTCCGCTCGAGCACGTCTGGCATGAGGACGACGGCTTTCGCAAGACGAGGATCTTGAACCGGGCCATTGTCGCTGCATCTGGTGACTACCTGGTCTTCTCCGATGGCGACTGTGTACCACGCGCTGATTTCCTCGCTTGGCACGTTCGCTTCGCTGCACCGCAGCGCTTCCTCTCCGGTGGGTACATCAAGCTGTCCATGGCAGCCAGCAAGGCAATGGGTGACGAGGAGATCCGAACGGGCGAAGCATTTTCTCTCGCTTGGTTGTCACGCCATGGCGCCGGGGTGAATCGACGTTTGCTTCGCTTGGCGTACCCAGGCAGCGTTGCCGCCCTGCTTGACGCCTTGACGCCGACTCGGGCCTCGTGGAACGGACACAATGCTTCGACCTGGAAGGATCTGCTTGTCGAGACCAATGGATTCGATCAGCGCATGGCCTACGGAGGTGAGGACCGGGAGCTCGGCGAGCGATTGATGCGCATGGGTGTTGTGGGGCACCAGATCCGTCATCGTGCGATCTGCGTCCATCTCGACCACGGCCGTGGTTACGTGAGGCCGGAGCATGTTCGCTACAATCGCGACTTGCGACGCCACAACGCCAGACAGGAGCGGGTGAGGACTCCGGCGGGGATCGACGCCGAAGGTCACGAGGACGGTGTGCTGCCGATCACTCTCGTCGTACTGACCCGCGATGAGGCACGCAACATCGGGCGATGTCTTGCGAGCGTGCCCTTCGCTGCCGAGAAGCTGGTGATTGACTCCGGCAGCGTGGACGGCACCCGCGAGATTGCTCGTGGTGCCGGCGCACGGGTTATCGAGCAAGACTGGCTCGGGTACGGGCCTCAACGCAATTTCGCCGCGACCCAGGCGACCCATCCATGGATTCTGGTGCTCGACGCCGACGAGTGGTTAGGCGACGACCTGCGCCGGGAGTTGACCATCTCCCTGCCTGGCCTTCTGGCCTCAGACGCTGCGGGTATGGTGCTGCGTCGCACTGCGTACTTCATGGGCAAGCCGCTAGCGCACTACAAGCCGATGGTGCTGGAACGCAAGGCGCGGATCTATCATCGGGACCGTGGCACCTGGACTTGTCCGGCGGTTCACGAAAAGCTTGAGCTTTCCGGTCGATTTCTGGAGGCCCGAGCACCGCTCTTTCACGAGTTCTGTCGTAATTCCGCCGAACATCAAATCAAGCTGGCGAATTATGCCCGCCTCAAGGCCGAGGAGCAGTTCCGCCGTGGTCGCACGGTCTCCAGCCTGACCCTGCCTCTTGTCTACCCGGTTGAGTTCGTCAAGAAGTACCTGCTGCAACGAGCAATGTTCGATGGTGCAAGGGGTTTCATTCTGGCGCACAATGAGGCGCAATACTCGACGCTCAAGCGTAACGTGCTGAAGGAAAGGGAGTTGCGCTTATCGGTCGGCGAAGCCCGATCAGCGCCGGCGGGAAGCGGTAGTGTCACGGACGAATCCGAGGGCGATGATAATATCGAAGCCGCTCGAGTCCCGGCGGCTCCTACCGGTCGCGAGTAGCAAGGGCGCGAGCATACTGGAGGGTTGACTGGCATGTGTGGACTTGCCGGCGTCGTTGGGTCGGCCGACGACAGGGAGAGGCGTGCGCAGGTAGTGCGCAGGATGACCCGAACCCTGCACCACCGGGGCCCCGACGGCGAGGGTTTTACCGATCTTTCACGTTGCAGTCTTGGCTTTCGTCGTCTCTCTATCATCGACCTCTCCGCTCCGTCCACCCCATTCTGCGACGAACGGGGTAGCATATGGAGTGTTTGCAACGGCCAGATCTACAACTCGGCCGCCCTGCGAGACGCACTCGGTGAGCGGGGCCACACTTTTCGGACCGAAACCGATACCGAGGTGTTGCCGCACCTCTATGAGGAGCGAGGGGTCGACTTGGTCGGCCATCTCAACGGTATGTTCACCTTCGCTCTGTGGGATGACCGGCGTCAGGTGCTGGTCATCGCTCGAGACCGGGCAGGGGAGAAGCCGCTATATTACTGGGAAGGTAAAGGCCAGCTTGTTTTCGCGTCTGAGCTGAGGGCACTCCTGGAGCATCCCGATGTGCCTCGGGCGGTCGATCCTGTGGCTCTCCGGCGCTATCTGCTTCACGACTACATTCCAGGGCCCCGATCGCCAATTGCCGGCGTGCGCAAGCTGCGCGCCGGGCACCGTCTGATCTATCGTGACGGAGTTGCCTCGGTCGAGTCCTACTGGGATCTGGCGCCAAGCTTCCGGAGCGAGGTCTGCCGCGGCCGGTCAGAGAGCGATTTGACGGCCGAGACCGATGCCCGCATTGCCGAGGCGGTGCGTCGGCGTCGCCGCAGTGACGTGCCGGTCGGGGTCTTTCTCTCGGGAGGCCTTGACTCTGCGACGGTTTTGGCCCACCTGAGCGAGCAAGTCGGTCCGGGCGTTCCGGCATTCGGTGTCGGTCATGTCGACCCGGAGTTCGACGAGTCGGCTCAGGCCGAGGAGACGGCGAAAGCGCTGGGCGCCGACTTCTTCCCACTCGTCCTCGGAGAGGCGGAGCTGGACGAGGGGTTGCGGCGCATCGGTGAGGGGATGGACGAGCCTCTGGGCGACGCTTCCACGCTGCCGACTCATCTGCTTTCACGTTTCGCGCGGAACCACGTCGGCGTTGTGCTGTCAGGAGAGGGGGCCGATGAGTTGTTCGCCGGTTACCCGACTTATGTCGGCAATCGGGTAGCGACATACTGGTCTTACATGCCTCGTGCGCTGCAACGCGCGGTGGCCGCATGTCTGCGCAAGTTGGCGCCCGTTTCGATGGGAAACGTCGGTACCGACTACCTGCTTGAGCGCTTCATTAGCGCCGCTTCGGCGCCTCCCGTGGAGCGGCATCACCGCTGGTTCGGCAGTTTGCCCCCTGAACGTCATGGCCAGGTGCTCTCGCCGCAGATGAGAGCACTGCTGGCCGAGGACGATCCGTTCGCCTGTGCGAAGAGGAGAGTCTCCGAGCATCAATTTCCCGATGTTCTGGCAGAGTTGCTGTACACCGATTTCACGATGTATCTGCAAGACGATCTCCTGACCAAGGTAGACCGGGCCACGATGCTGGCTTCCCTCGAGGCCCGCGCACCGTTCCTTGACCACGACTTGGCAGAGTTCGTCGCGGCGTTGCCCTCTCGCCACAAGTTGCGTGGCACTCACGGCAAGCGTATCCTCCGCAGGGCTGCGCGGAGGCGAGTGCCCGAAGAGGTTCTGACTCGGCGAAAGCGTGGTTTCAATATTCCATTCTCCCGTTGGTTGCTGCGGGGCCTGGGCGGGCACCTCAAGCATCGCTTCTCCCGGGAGCGGGTGGAAGCCCGGGGCCTGTTCAGCTACTCCGGTGTTAGCGGATTGCTTGAAGAGCACCTGCTTCGCCGGGCGGATCATCGGAAGCCTTTGTTCTCGCTGCTGGCCCTCGATCTGTGGTGCGACCGAACCTACGGTGACGGGCAACCGGTTCCGATCGCCGATGCCTCGTCCCTGCTTCGGGTGACTCCCACACTGAAAGTTGCGGAGAGTCGATGACCCTGCAACGTGCCGTGATCCTTGTTGCGGCGGTCCTGTTCCTTTGCAATCTATGGGGATACGACCTGTGGGCGCCCGACGAGCCCTACTTCGCCGAGGGTGCCCGCGAGATGATCGCCGACGGCAAATGGTTCGTACCGCACGTCAACGGCATGATTAGCACCGACAAACCCCCTTTGTTTTTTTGGTTGATTGCGCTGTTCTCGCTGCCCTTCGGTGAGGTCCTGTCGATTACCGCTCGCCTGCCGTCGGTGTTGGCAGGACTGGGCACGTTGCTGCTTACCCTTCGTCTAGGCCGGCGCTACGGCGACACTCGCTCTGCCGCACTGGCCGGGCTGATGCTGTGCACACTGGTCATGTTCTGGGAGAAGTCCCGCTGGAGCCAGATCGACGCGACTCTCTGCTTCTGCATCTGGGTCGCCCTCTCGGCCTACCTCTCTCGTCGCGCGGGAGACTGGAAGGGCCTCGGGCCAGGACTGCTGTTCTGGAGCGCCTTGGCGCTTGCGGTGTTGGCCAAGGGACCGATCGGATTGTTGCTGCCGTTGGGAATCGTGGCGGTTACCGC
>CAZBZH010000068.1:11292-12414 GCA_964496265.1 uncultured Acidobacteriota bacterium
GATCATTGATCGGATCGCCGCAGTTTCCGAGGCGGGCGCCGGCGCCGAGGACTCGGTGTCTGCGGGTGCCGCGATGAGCGTCGTTTTTTCTCCTTTGGGAGGGGTAGTCTTCTGCGGCCTTCTGGCGGGATGGATGGTGGCGGCGACGGTGGGTACCGGCGGTGACTATTCTGTCTATGGTGCTTTGCGTGAGCACTTCATCGATCGCGGAATTAGCGGTATGCACCACAGGCAGCCGGTCTGGTACTACCTGAAAGTCATGCCACCGTTTCTTTTGCCCTGGACAGGTGTGCTGCCGGCGGGCGTGATGCTGGCCATGCGGCGGCGTTGCTCATTTGATCGCTTCCTGCTGGTCGCTGCTTTCTTTGTGCTGATCGTGTTCACGATCTCAACCGAGAAGCGAGAGCTCTACGCACTACCCTCGCTCCCGGCATTCGCCCTCCTGGCTGCCAGGGGCGTCGGGCATGTTCTTGGTTGGAGTGGCGAGGCTGCTATTCGGCTCTCCCGGCGTTGGATCACTGTCGGCCAGTCAATCGTCGCGGTGCTGTTGGTCCTCACCTCCCTGGCCCTGGTAGTGGGGGTTGCGGATCACCCGCAGATATCGATGCGAACCGTTGGGGTGATCGCGATTGCGTTGGGGGTCGGCGGCCTGGTGGCCATGGCGATGCTGCTGCGTGGCCGCTTGCTCGCCGCGGTGCTCGCGCCGGGTTTCGGCTTTATCGCACTCTACCTGCTCGTCGCGACGCTGGTCTACCCTGCGATGAACCCGGTCAAGTCGGCGCGCAAGTTTTCGATGCAACTGGCCGAGGCCTCGACGGTGTCCCGTGCCTCCGGAAACTCCGTGCTCGCTTTCGACCTCGGCAATCTGCCCGAGGCCTTCGCCCTCTACTCAAAGGGGGTTTACACCGAAGAGGTCTGGAACCACGAGCGCCTGGTCGAGCACCTGCGGAACGAGGAGGTGGTCTACGCCGCGATCAACGCGGACGTGGTCGACCTGTTGCCCCCTGAATTGGTCGATCGCATGCGCGTGCTCGAACGCACCCGGCTGAGCCGCCGCGACATCTGGCTCGTCGCCAACCGCTAGCGTCTGGGTGCGTCCTCGCCGGCGCAGCGCCTACCCCT
>CAZBZH010000069.1:0-12372 GCA_964496265.1 uncultured Acidobacteriota bacterium
CTCCGACCAACGACGCCTTCGCCGCCGCCGGCATCGATCCCGACGCCGTCGATGAAGAGACCCTGACCGCCGTGCTCCTCGACCACGTGGTCTACGGCGACCTGAGCAAGATCTACCTGCGCTTTGAAGCCCGCGCCGGCGACCGCGTCCCGACCGTGGGCGGCCTGCAACTGTCGGTTGCCGATCGTCCGCTGACCGTCAACGGCATCGAGGTCATCAGCGACCGCATCAAGGCCAGCAACGGTTCGGTCTTCCTGATCGACGGCGTGCTGCTCGACGACACCGCGCCGACCATCGTCGACCTCGCCATCGCCACCCCGGCGCTCTCCACCCTGGTGACCGCCGTCGTCAACGCCGACCTGGTCGAGACCCTGAGCGGCCCGGGCCCCTTCACCGTGTTCGCCCCGACCAACGAAGCGTTCGAGAACGCCGGCGTCGATCCGGACAACATCGACGTGGAGACCCTGACCGCCGTGCTCCTCGATCATGTCGTCGCCGCCGAGTACACCAGCAAGGACCTGCTCCAGCTGGACATCTTCGGTAGCGAGCTGCAGGCCCTGGGCGGCCTGGAACTGGACTTCAACGCGCGCCGCCGCCAGGTCAACGGCATCCGCCTCGTCATCCGCGACATCGTCGCCAGCAACGGCGTGGTGTTCGTGATCGACGACATCCTGTTCGAATAGTTTTTCCCCCTCCGGCACGAGGGCCGGCCGGCAGCCGTTTGCTGTCCGGCCGGCCCTCACTTTTTTGTGGCCGGTTTCCCACGCCGTTCCGCTCCACCCAACTCCCCTCCCAGCCGCCGCCGGAAACGTGGCACCATGGCGCCGCAGAGTTCCGCAAGAGCTCCGCCGTGAAGCCATGACGACGATCTACAAACTCAAGCCCGCCTTCCAGAACCTGCTGCGCCCGCTCTGCCGCAGCCTGGCCGCCATCGGCGTGACCGCCAATCAGGTCACCCTGGCCGCCATGGCGCTCTCCATCGCCGTCGGCGCCCTGATTGCGCTCTACCCCGATCGGCCCCGCCTGTTGCTGTTGGTTCCGCTGACCCTGTTCCTGCGCATGGCGCTCAACGCCATCGACGGCATGCTGGCCCGGGAGCACGGGATGGAATCGCCGCTGGGCGCCATGCTCAACGAACTGGGCGACGTGATCTCCGACGCCGCGCTGTACCTCCCGCTGGCGCTGCATCCCGGGGTCTACGGGCCGCTGGTGATCCTGATCGTCGTCGGCGCCGGCTTGACCGAACTGGCCGGGGTGGTCGCGACCCAGATCGGCGCCAGCCGCCGCTACGACGGGCCGATGGGTAAGAGCGACCGGGCCTTCGTCATGGGCGCCACGGCGCTGGCCCTCGGCGTCGGTGAACCGGGCGGACGCTGGGTCACGATCTGGCTCGGCGGCATCCTGCTGCTGTTGGCGCTGACCGTGCGCAACCGGGTCCGCGCGGCGCTCGCAGAACGGGCGGAAGCTGCGTGACCCTGTCCGTCGACGAGCGGGTGCTGTGGAGCCTCGGCGGGATCTTCGGCATCCTGATCGTGGCCAGCGGCGTGATGTTCCTGCTGCGCCGGGCCAGACCGGGTGCCGACTTCGGCGAACTCAGCGACCGGGTCCGCTCCTGGTGGGTCATGGCCGCGGTCTTCACCCTGGCCATGGTGCTCAGCCGCAGCATCTCCCTGGCCTTCTTCGCCTTCGTCAGCTTCCTTGCGCTCAAGGAATACCTGTCGCTGATCCCGACCCGCCGGGCGGACCGCCGGGTGTTGTTCTGGGCTTATCTGGCGATCCCGCTGCAGTACTACTGGATCCACGAAGCCCGCTACGGGATGTTCATCATCTGGGTCCCGGTCTACGCCTTTCTGTTCGTGCCCTTCCGCATGGTGCTGATCGGCGAGACCCGGGGATTCCTGCGAGCGGCGGGGATGATCCACTGGGGCTTGATGACCACGGTCTTCACCGTCGGCCACGTGGCCTATCTGCTGGTATTGCCGATGACCGTGAACCCCCAGGGGGGCGGACCGGCGCTGGTGCTGTACCTGGTGTTCCTGACCCAGTTCAACGACGTCTCGCAGTTCCTGTGGGGCAAGCTGCTGGGCCGGCACAAGGTGATCCCCAAGGTCAGCCCCAACAAGACCATCGAGGGCTTGATCGGCGGCGTGGCAACGACGGTGCTGCTGGCGATGCTGCTGGCGCCCTGGCTGACGCCGATGAGCCATGCCTGGGCGGCGCTGGTCGGCTTCTTGATCGGCGCCGGCGGATTCGTCGGCGACGTGGTGATCTCGGCGCTGAAGCGGGACCTGGGGACCAAGGACAGCGGTTCGCTGCTACCCGGTCACGGCGGAATTCTCGATCGCCTCGACAGCCTGACCTACACCGCACCGATCTTCTTCCACTTCGTCCGGTACATGTACGGATAGCGCCCACAAACGTCTCCTGCCCCCTTGATATGATTCCCGGATGATCGATGACAAAGACGAGACCGGGAGCCCCGCAGACGACCCCACCGTCGTTCATGGAGACGAGACCCGAACGAGCCTGGGGAGCGGCCCGGCCCCGGCCCCATCCTCCACCGACCTTCCCGAGCTCATCGGCCAGTACCGGATCACCGGCAAGCTGGGCGAAGGGGGCATGGGGGTCGTCTACGAGGCGGAGCAGCAGAACCCCCGCCGGAAGGTCGCGCTCAAGGTCATTCGCGGCGGCCGCACCATCGACGCCAATCATGTGCGCATGTTCCAACGGGAGGTCGATACCCTCGCCCGCCTGGAGCATCCGGATATCGCCGCGATCTACGAATCGGGCTGCACCGACGAGGGCCAGCACTACTTCGCGATGGAACTGATTCGGGGCGAGACCCTGGACAGCTACATGCGGTCCCGCCCGGCGAAGGTCGATACCCAGGAAGCACGCTTCCGCCTGTTGTTGGCCCGGCGCATCGCCGAGGCGGTGCACTATGCCCATCAGCGGGGCGTGATCCATCGGGATATCAAGCCGTCGAATATCGTCGTGATGAAGCAGGACACGCCGAGTCACCCCTCGGCATCGGGCAGCGCGACGATCGACTCGCTGCCCGGGATCAAGATCCTCGATTTCGGCCTGGCCCGGATTACCGAGGGCGATCTGGCCAACGCGACGATGGCCACCGAGGTCGGCGCGATCAAGGGCACCTTGGCGTACATGGCTCCGGAACAGGCCCGCGGCCGCCCCGACGACATCGACGTTCGCGTCGACGTCTACGCCCTTGGCGTGGTGTTCTACGAGATGCTCGCCGGGAGCCGGCCCTACAGCCTCGCCGAGTGTTCGATCACCGAAGCCCTGCGGGTGATCGAGGAGAAGCCGCCGCAGCCGCTGCGCCAGCTGCGAGCGGAGTTGGACAGGCTCGACGTCGACATCGAGACGATCCTGCAGAAGGCGTTGGAGAAGGACGCCGACCGTCGCTACGCCGGCGCCGCCGAGCTCTCCGCCGACATCACCCGCTACCTGAACCAGGAGCCGATTCTCGCCCGGCCGCCGAGCACGCTCTACCTGATGCGCAAGCTGGTCGCGCGCCACCGGCTGCCTGCGGCGATGCTTGCGTCGTTGGTGCTGCTGCTGATCGGATTCGGCGTCGTGAGCAGCATCCTGCTGGGACGGGCGCTGCAGGCCGAGGCTCAGGCGTCGGAAGAAGCGGAAACTGCCACCCAGGCGTTGACCTTCATGACCGAGATGTTCGAGGTCTCGGACCCGAGCCAGGCCCTGGGAGACGTCATCACCGCCCGGGAGGTGCTGGACCGGGGTGCCGAACGGATCGAGCTGGAACTCGCTGAGCAACCGCGTATCCGCTCGACCCTGATGACCACCATGGGGATGGTCTACGGCTCGTTGGGCCTCAACGACCCGGCGGTCCAACTGCTGGAGCAGGCCGCGGAACAACGCCGGGAACTACTGGGCCCCCGCGACGAGGACACCCTCGACACCACCGGTTCCCTGGCGCGGATCTACCTCAATCAGGGGCGCTTCGAGGAAGGGCGCGCGCTCATCGAGGAGGCGCTCGAGGCCTACGGCGTCGATCGGGTCGAGGAGTCCGCGGTGGCCCTCGGAGCTCAGCGGGTGCTGGCCGATGCCATGGTCTCCCTGGCCCGATTCGATGAGGCGGAGGCAATCTACCGCCGCACTCTCGAGGGCCAGACTCGCCTCTTGGGACGGAAGGACGCGGAGACCCTGACCACCATCGGCGGCCTTTCGGTCAACCTGACCAGGCAGGGCCGATTCGATGAGGCCAAGAAGCTGGCCCGGGAGGTGCTCGAACAACAGCAAGCGGCCCACGGTGAGGATCACCCCGAAACCTACGGCGCCAAGAACGAATTGTCTCTCGCCTACCTGACCGAGGGGCTGTTCGCCGAGGCGGAGTCGCTGCTGCTCGAGACGGTCGACAGCGCGGAGCGAATCGCCGGTCCCGAGCATCCCGATACGCTGGTCGCCCGCAAGAATCTGTTGAACATGCTTCGCGAGGCGGGCCGCTACGACGACGCGTTGGCGCTCTGCGACGGATTGATCGAGGTCGAGTCCCGGGTCCGGGGCCCACAACATCCCGAAACCCTCCACACATGGCTGCAGAAGGCGATCATCCTGCAGGATCAACAGCGCCTTGCCGAGGCCGAACCGATCGCCCGGAAGGTGTACGACGACTACACCCTGGTGCTGGGGCCGGACCATCCCCGGACTCTCGACGCCCTCAACACCGTTGGGATGGGCTACCTCGCCGCGGGCAGGACCGAGGAGGCGGAGCCGCTCCTGCTCGAGCACTACGAGGCCCGCGCGCGGGTGCTGGGCTCGGAGCACCCCGACACCGCCATGGCCTACGAGAACTACGGCAACGCGGTGTACCAGAACGGCCGCGAGGAGGATGTCCCTGCGATCCTCGAGCGGGTGCTCGAGATCCGAACCCGCGCCCTGGGAGAGCGGCACCCCGCAAGCTCTCGAACCCGTACCAATCTAGGAGTGGTCCTGGGCAGTCTCGGGCGGAACGCCGAGGCACAGGAGATCGCCGAACGGGAGTACGCGCTGCTGCTTGAAGTACTCGGACCGGATCACCCCAACCTGGCACCGACCCTGATCAGCCTCGGGCAGCATCTCTACAGACAGGAGAGGTACGCGGAAGGCGTCGAGAAACTCCGGGAGGCGGCACGCATCCAGCGCGGATCCTTCGGAGAACGCTCCCTGCCGGTTGCCGCGACCTTACACAACCTGGCCCGCTATGAGGTCAAGGCCGAGCTTCACGACGCCGCCGAGCAGAACATCCGGGAGGCCGCGTCGATCCGGGAGGCGGAACTCGGGCCTGAAGACGCCGACACCCTGCTCTCCCGGTTCTGGACCGCAAGGGTGCTCCACGCCCAGGAGCGCCGGGAAGAAGCGGTCGCCGTGCTGACCGAGTGTTACGAGACCTCGGTTCGCGCCAACGTCACCCGTTACCCCCTGGCCCGGGAGTCCGCCCGGCTCCTCTCGTCGATCTACTCGGAGCTCGGAGACGAGACCGCCGCGACCGAGTGGTCTGCTCGGGTGAACTAGGGCACCCAGCCGGCTCGGGGTCTGCTTGGGATCGACCTGGATTGCATGCCTATTGCGTGATCACTCACGGATATGTTATGCTTCTCTCATGAAGAAGAAGCAGTCCCCCGAACAGACTCTTGCCCTCGCCTTCGCCTCGGCCTGGAACCGGCTGGAGCGTCGGCTCGACCACAGCCTCGGCGCGATTCGCGGCATCAGCCTCGCCGAGTACCGCCTGCTGCGCACTCTGGGCGACGCGCCCGAGTCCCAGGCGAGCCGGGTGGATCTGGCCACCGAGGTCGGCCTGACCCCGTCGGGGGTCACCCGTGCCCTGCAACCGTTGGAGAAGACGGGTGTGGTACGCACCGTGAAGAGCAAGCGGGACGCGCGGTTGGCCATGGCCGTGCTGACCCGGGCCGGCCGGGAGTTGCTCAACGATGCCTCGGGCGTCGTTGACGACACGATGAAGACGCTGCTCAAACGCACGCCGGAGCTGTCGTCCCAGGCGAAACAGATGACCGAACTCTTCGACGGCATCGGCCGCTAGTTCAGCGCCGCCGCAATCGGCAAACAACAGGACCCGGGCACCCACTCGCGGTGCCCGGGTCGCTCTACTCGATCCCGAACTAGCCGGCGGACTCGTCGACCTCGATCCGGCTCGCGATCAGGATCCCATCCCGACTCGCGTAGGTCATGGCGACCTTCTCACCCGAACGGACCTCGCCGAGCTCGATAGGTGCGTCCCCCCGGGTGATCTGCGTGCTGTCGTCGGTGCGAACCACCAACGTCTTCTCGCCCCCTTCCATCGGCACCTTGATGGCGATGGTCGACTTGTCTGCATCGACCTGAATCACCTCGCCGTTGACCGCCTCGGCGGGGTCTCCCGACCACGCGGGAAGGGCCAGGGATAGCGCCACCACCGCGAGAACCACTCGAACCATGAACTGTCTTTGCATCGCTTGAACCTCCTTCGGGACCGTGATGTCCCGCCGCTTCAAGCTGCAGAGAGCGTGCCAGAGGAGCTTTGTTCCCGGTTTGGCCGGTGCGGAGCCGGCGAACGGGAACATTCGTCAACGCCTACGGGAAGGAGTTTCCGCCGCAGATCCGCGGCGACGGACGTTGTTCCCTGGCGTTCTTTCCCACCAGGGGGAGTGCACAGCGTGTCAGGGAGCAACGAGGCGACGGGCCCGGGTGAGCGACGTCAGGTAGACCCGCAACGGCGCACGCTCCTTCTCGCTGAGCGCGGCGAACCGGTCGCGGGATGCCTTGGCCTCACCGCCGTGCAGCAGGATCGCGTCGGCGATCGTCGGCGCGCGCCCGTCGTGAAGCCATGGACCGCTGCGTGACAGCCCCCAGAGCGGCGGCGTGATGAACTGCTGCCGGGGTATGCCCGCCTCGTCCTTGCTCTCGGCCAGACCCGGCCCCATGTCGTGACGCTTGAGATCGCTGTGCAGATATACGCGGTACCCCTCGTCCGCCGCCTGAGGCTGAAGCCTGGGCGCCCGGGCATCCCGGGAGAGGTCGAGGGTCAGCGCGGCGTCACGCTCGCGTGAGGGCAGTTTCAGCGTCGGCTGTTCCAGCGTCAGCGAAACCGTGTGGCAACTCGCGCAGCCGAGACTCTCGAAGCGGCGGCGCCCCTCGGCCCACATCGTTACTGGGACCAGACCCCCCAGGGGCGGCTCGATGGTCGGTAGCTCCTGAAGCGCCACGAAGGTGGTCAACGCCGTGAGTTGCCCCTCGACGATCTCGTCGACGACCCCGTCGCCGTCGGGATCCGGACGGCGATGGGAGCCGACCAGGGCCGGATCCCCCTCTGCGGCGATGCGGCTGGTCTGCATGCCGTGGTGGAGTCGCAGCTCTCCCTCGATGGTCTCCCGCAGGGTGGCGTAGCGCCCCTTGCGGCCGAAGGGACGGACGATCAGATCGGCGTCGATCCCCTCCACCTCTGCGGTATCGATCCCGCCATCGGCGTCGACGGTCAACCAGCCGAACGCAACCCCTCGAGCCAGCAGCTCGCCTCGCGCCGCAGCGCCCCGGCGGTCCGCCTGGTCCCGCAGCCGCTCCCGGATCGCCTGCAGCTCCCCGGTCATCTCCGCCGCCAGCATCTCGACCACCCCTGCCCCGGCGAGGGATGGCGGGTTGCGGGAGAGCGCGGTGCGCTGGGTGGCGCCGTCCCCCATCAGGTAGGCGTTGGCCGACGCGTCCCCGGCCCCTGCCGGTCCACCGACCGAATGGCAATCGCGGCAACCGAAGGCACCCGGCCCGCCACGCCGGCCAAGGTGCACGCGTCGCAAACCGCTTCCATCGCCCAGACCATCCGCCGGCGTGAAGCTTGCATCGAACACCCGGCCGCCGATGGCAAACAGTTCCGCGACCGGCCACTGCCCGCGATCGATCGCCTGCTGGGAGATGCGCGTGCTGCGCAGGGTACGGCCGGGGTCGACCGCCTCGGCAAAGCGCTGCTCACGCCGCCAGGCGTCCCGGGCCAAGGCTTGCCGGGCTTGCTCCAGGGTCGAGGCGGCGACATCGACCGCCGCCTGCTCGGGAACCGGAGGCCTTGCCTCCCCGTTCGCCAATGTCCCGCTCAACGCGAGGGACGCGAGAGCGAACACCAGACCCGGGAGTCGCGAGACCGCCCTCATCGGGAGTACCGCACCCGGGGCTGGCGGGTCAGCGACAGCAGAAACACGTGCAGGCTGGCCCGCTGCCGCGGCGACAGCTCACGGAACGCGTCCCGGGAGGCGGCCGCGTCGCCACCGTGGGCCTCGATTGCCTCGGGGATCGTCGCCGCCCTGCCATCGTGCAGGTAGGGCGCGGTCTCGGCCAGGCCCCACAGCGGCCGGGTCAGGAAGCGCTCCCGGGGAAGCCCGGTGGAGTCGGGATGGGGATCGGCCAACTCCGGCCCCATGTCATGACGCCTGAGATCGCTGTAGAGCGCCACGTCGGCCAGCCCTTTCGGATGGTCGCCGTCGTTGAGCGGCCGCAGAACCACGGCGGGCCCCCCGGTCGTGTCGGGCCACTCCTCCCACGCGTTGCGATAGAGCTTGAGGGTCGGCCGATGGCAGCTCGCGCAGCCGACCCGATCGAACAGGGCGTTTCCCTCGGCCCAGCGCTCCAGCAGCGCCGGGTCCCGGGGCGGCAGCATCACCGGCGCCTCGAGCATCGCCAGGTAGACCGCCGCCGCGGTCAGCGTTCCCTCTTCCAGTTCTCTCGGCTCGCCGTCGTCATCGGGATCGAACCAGGATTCGCCGTGCCCCAACAGGTGCGGCTGAGGGTTCTCGCGATGCGCGACGGCCAGAGGGTGGGACTGGATCCCCATGTGGATCCGCGCGGCGCTCTCGATGAAACGCCGCAGCCGCGCCTCGTGCCCCTTCCAGCCGAAGGGGCGCACGACCAGATCCGGGCTCACCCCGCGGACCCCGGCCGGGTCCACGCTTCCATCGGGTGCGGCGGTCAACTGACCGAAGGGGACCCCCTTGGCCTGGAGCTCCACGGTGACGGCAGCGCCATCCGCCGCAGCAGCCTCCAACGCCTGCTCCCGGATCTCCTGGAGCTCATGGGTCATCTCGGCGGCCAGCGCCTGAATCAACCCGACTCCGAGCAAGGCGGGCGGGTTGCGGGGATTGGCCGAGTCGAAGCGTTCGCCGTCACCGTCGAGGAAGGCGTTCTGCCCGAAGGTCCCGGCGCCGTTGGGTCCGCCTACGCTGTGACAGCCGGCGCAGGAGAAGGTGTCGAGCCCGCCCCGGGGCCCCCGGTGCACCCGCTGTTGCCGGGGCTCGGCTGTATCGCCGTATCCATCCAGTCCGCGGAAGGCGTGTTCGAACAAGCTGTCGCCGAAGGTGAACAGCGTATCCAGGTCCAGTTCGCCGGCGTCGATCCACTCCTGGAGCACGAAGACGTGTTCGCTGTCCTCGCCCTTTTCCATCGCCTCGAGAAACTCTTCGGCCCGTTCGCGATCGGACAGCTCCGCCGCCTCGGCAAGCTGCTCTCGGAGCTCGGCGTCGGTCGGCGGGCGGCCCTGAGGCCAGGGGGTCCCCGGACGACGCGCCTCGACAGGCCCAGGCGCAGGAGACGCGGCGTGGGCCGCGATGGCTACCGCGATCACCAGGGAGGCGGCGGCGACGAGCCTCCGCGCCGCAGGGGTGTGCCTCCCCATGGACTCGATCAGTTGCAGCACAGGATGGCGCGCAGGGGGCCGCTGCAATCTCCGCCGTCGTCAGGTCCGCTCCCGGCATGACCGTCTGCGGAGTTTCCGCTGAACGCCGTGTCCTGGTCGAAGAAGTGCTCGAAGCGAGCGTTCTCGACCCGGGAGTATTCGCCATCGGAAAGGTGCGCCGTCCGATACGTCCAGTTGTTGCAACGGCCACCCGGCCCCGGCGGCGAATCCTGACCACCGACCTGGGCGGTCAACACCGTGCGGTTGAGCCAGAAGGTCTGACCGTTCATCTGCAGCACCTGCGCCAATTCGCCGCGACTCTCGGCGGCGAGCACCTCTTCGTGACGGCAGGCGTGATCGGCGCCGATCTGCTGGCACATCAGATCGCCGGCCGACGTGCCGATCGATCCGCCGTACTCCCAGACCGAGGGGATGCCCGGCCCGGTCTGGGTCGGATCGTCGGGATTGCTGACCATGCCGCCGTAGATCGCACCGGTGGTGCAGGTGCCGTTCTGACAGAACGTGCCGAGATCGCAGTCGTTGCCGCAGCTGAGGCAGTTGTCCGAATCCGACAGGGTATCGACGCAAACGCCACTACAGTTGGTCAGTCCGTCGGGACAGGCGCAGCCGTTGTCGGGAGTGCCGTCGCAGTCCTCATCGATGCCGTTGAAGCAGACTTCGCTCGTCGGCAGCACGTCGCCGGAGCAGGGCCCGTAGCTGCTGCCGTCGGGCAGGCACTGGGCGACCCCCGCCTTGCAGGCGCCGACGTTGACCGTACCCGCGGGCCCGGTGTAACAACCGATCATCGATCCCTGGGGACAGACGTTGACGTCGGCACAAACCCACTCGTCGCCAACGCGCTGCAGGGTCTCCCCTTCGTTGCAGGCCAGGGCCAGACGCTCCGCCTCGAAGGCGTAGCCGACCGCACCGAGGCGCTGGCGCGGCGCCAGGATCTCGCCGTCGATGATCAACTCGAGGTAGCGGTTCTCCTGACTGAAGACCGTGGTCGGAATCGGGCTGCCGTTGGAACCGAGCAACACGCTGAAGATCCCGTCGACCACCTGGACCGACGGCCAGGTCTCGCTCCACAGCAAGTCGGACCCCATCGGCGAGTCGTAGAGCTGAAACTCGATCGAGACCGTGGTGTTCAGCGGGTTCTGCTGCGGCGAGTTGTCGGTCAACCGCCCCTGGTAGTTCATCACCGTGGGCACGGCGGCGAGGGCCGAACCGGTAACGAGGGCGATCAGCCCGGCGACGAAGAAACTGCGAAGGCTCATGGCAGGCTCCCAGGGGGCGGGGCGGGTCCCGGCGCGGTGGCCAGGACGTTGAAACATTCCAGGGACGACGCCAGGGGCGCGATGTCCTCGTAGTCATTGGCGGAGGTCGAATCGAACAGCGAGGACAACACGTCCCCGCAGTCGGCGGAACGGTAGATCGAGTACGGCGGGTTGTTGCCCGACCAGTTGAGGTCGAGGTTCTCCGGCGTCACGTCGTTGCGATCGACGGCCAGGACCACCGGGACCAGACCGGAGCCGGCAAAGCTCCAGAAGCCGGACTGCAGCACGTAGCTGGTGCCGGCGGACGAGGCGCCGACGACGGTTTCCTGGCCGACGGACCCGGTCAAGACGAACGAGGCCGAGGTAGCTTCCTCGCCGCCGGAATTGACCGTCGACTGATGAAGTACGAAGCTCGCGGAGCTGGACTGTGAGGCCTGAAGCGATACAGCAGCAGCGAATGAGATAAGGGCTGCGAGACACAGCCGGCGTGCAGACATGCTCCCCCCCGGGCCGAAGTATACGTCGATTTCCGGGGCACGGGCACTGGTTGGTGGTACGTTCGCCGGGTGAGCATCGGTCGTCTCAATCAGGCCTTCGGCGCGGTTCTGGCCCTCGCTGTAGCTATTTGGATACCCGCGCCCTGCCCTGCCGTAGAAGGCGCCGCCGACGTCGCCCCGGCGGCGGATAATCCGGCGGCGGATGATCCGCTGCGAGGGGCCATCGCCCGCAGCCTGCCCTGGCTCGAACGACATGGAAGCGATTGGCTCGCGGGAAGCCTCCCGATCCAGGGGGGCAACGGCTGTGTCTCTTGCCACCACGTCGGCTTCGCCGTGTGGAGCCACCGCGAGGCCCGGCGGGCCGGGGTCCACGGAGACCGGGAGCGCATCGCCGCGCTGGAGAAGGCGGCCTTCGAGTTTCTCACCCGGCCGGAGAAGGCCATCGTGCTCAGCGCAGGCCCCCTGCTCGCAGGTCGCCCTCCCGAGCGCGACGACTCCAACAAACTGCTGCGGGCCAGCCTGGTCACCGCGCTCAACGGTAGCGACGGATGGTGGCGGACCGGCGGCCAGTTCCGCACCCAGAGCCGTTCGATCGCCGAGTCCGATGCGGTGAACGCCATGTGGACTCTGCTGGCTCTGCACGCCCTGGACCCCGAGGACCCACGACTGCTGCGCGACCGCTCAGAGGGTGTCCAACGGCTGCAGCAGCCGGACCCGGAACTCGACGCGGACCCGACCATCGAGTGGTTGACCGCGCGCTACGCCCTCGAATCGGTGCTGGGTCGCGATGCGGTGCGCAAGGCAAGGACGCTGCTGCTGGCCGCGCAGAATAACGACGGCGGTTGGGGCTGGCGCAGCGGCTCGCCGAGCAACGCCTTCAACACCGGGCAGGCGCTCTACGCCCTCGCCGCCAGTGGCGAGACCGAGG
>CAZBZH010000070.1:0-12372 GCA_964496265.1 uncultured Acidobacteriota bacterium
AGCACGCCCGGGGAGAGGTGCCTGCCGGTGCGTTCGATCGTCTCGGCGAGGTGGTCGCCGGGCTCCACGAGCTCGGCATCGCCCTCGGGGATCTGCACCACCGGGACATCCTGCTGGCCGAGGACGGCCGGGTGTTCGTCGTCGATCTGGCGCCGGCAGTGCTGCTGGGAGATCGGCCCGGGAGCCTGAAACGCTCGCTGTTCCAGCGGATGGCCGAGCGAGATCGGATCTCGGTGGCCCGGCTGCGGGCCCGCTACCTAGGCCAGGACGAGCAGGTGGCGATGGAAGCGGTCGGCGTCGCCGCCGCCCGGCGCTACGCCCGGACCCGGCGGTTGAAGAAGCTCTGGAACCGGATGCGAGGCAAGTAGCCGAGGCTGAGATCAGGCGCCCTGCTTGAACTGCAGGTCGTAGAGCCGCCGATAGATCCCGTCCCGGGCCAGCAACTGGTCGTGGTTGCCCTCTTCGACCACCCGGCCCGCCTCCATCACGATGATCCGGTCGGCGCCGATCACCGTGGCCAGCCGATGGGCGATCACCAGGGTGGTGCGCCCCTGCATCAGGTTGCTCAGCGCCTTCTGCACCAGCGACTCGGACTCGCTGTCGAGCTGGGAGGTCGCCTCGTCGAGGATCAGGATCGGCGCGTCCTTGAGCAGCGCCCGGGCGATGGCCAGCCGCTGGCGCTGGCCGCCGGAAAGGAAGGTCCCCGCCTCGCCGACCCGGCTCTCGTAGCCCTGATCCAGCTGCTGGATGAACTCGTGGGCGTAGGCCGCCTTGGCCGCCGCCTCGACCTGGGCGTCGCTGCGATCCTTGAGGCCGTAGGCGATGTTCTCGCGGATGGTGCCGTCGAACAGGAAGGTCTCCTGGGTCACCACGCCGATCATCGCCCGCAGGCTGTCCAGGGTCAGGCCGCGGATGTCCTGGCCGCCGATCTCGATCCGTCCCTCGTCGGGGTCGAAGAAGCGCGGCAGCAGATTGACGATGGTGGTCTTGCCGGCGCCGCTGGGTCCGACCAGCGCCACCACTTCCCCGGTGCGCACCGAGAGCGCGACCCGGTCCAGCACCTTTTTCTGGTCGTAGGCGAAGGTCACGTCGCAGAGTTCGATGCCCTGCCCCACCCCCTGGGCCGGCCTGGCGGCGGGGAGTTCGTGGACCTCGTTCTCGTACTCCATCAGCTCGATGACCCGGTAGCCCGCCGCGGTGGCCTGCTGCAGGATCAGGTTGACCCGGTTGAGCTTGCGCACCGGTTGGTACAGGACCAGCAGGTTGGCCAGAAACGAGATCAGCTGCGGCGCGGTCATCTCGCCCCGGCGCACCATGATGCCGGCGTAGACCAGCAGCGACGCGCCGATCAGCACGCCGACCATCTCGATGAACGGACTGGAGAGCGACGCCAGCAGTTGCGCCCGCAGGTTGGCCCGCAGGTGATTGGTCGTCGCCGAGCGGAAGCGATCCCGCTCGAAGCGCTCGGCGCCGAAGGCCTTGACCACCAGGTGGCCCCGCACCCCTTCGTTCATCAGCGAGGTGACCTCGGCGATGCGCATCTGGATGCGGCGGCTGACCCGGCGCATGCTGGAACCGAAGCGCACGATGGGCAACAGGATCAACGGCATGGCCAGCAGGCAGATCGAAGCGAGCTTGGGGTTGGACGAGATCAACAGGTACAGCAGGAACAGCGCGGTCAGACTTTCCTTGACCAGGTCCAGCACGTTCTGGGAAATCGCCGTCTGCATGATCGAGACATCGTTGACCACCCGGCTGACCAGCTCTCCGGACTTGTGCCTGAGGTGAAAGCGGCTGGACTGGCCGATGATGCGGCCGTAGAGATCGTTGCGGATGTCGTTGGTGACGCCCAGCGCCACCCGCTGGAACGAGTAGTCGCTGCTGAAGCTGGCGAAGTTGCGCAACAGATAGACGCAGATCACCAACAGCGGCACGAAGTAGACGACGTTGTCCGGGCCGATATCGAAGGCGGCCTTGAGTTTGCCGTAGGCCTTGCTGCTGATCTCTTTCAGGTTGAAGCGGCCGAGGAACGAGCCCTCGTCCCCATCCTCCTTGGGGCTGCCGAATCCGGTCAGCCCCAGCCCCCCCTCCTTCATGTCCTGGTCGCTGGCCATCAGGACCTCGCCGAAGATCGGCTCGATCATGATGATGGTTCCGGTGGTGGCCAGGGCGTAGAGGGGCGCGGCGAGGAGCGCCACGGTGATCCAGATCCACTGGCGCTTCAAGTAGGTCTTGAAGAACTGGATCAGGGTCTGGGAGGTCCTGGGCTTTTGGTCGCTCATTGCGGACCGCCGATCTTACCCCGATTGGCCGCTTCGCGCTCGCAGCAGCCTCCTGGGCCTCTCCCGTTGGACCCCGGGGGCACTTCGGATACGATCCCGAGGTGTGCGTCCGGGCAGGGCCCGGAGCCCCCGGCCCCCGCGCCGGCAAAGGAACTCAAGGGAACTCATGGGATTCAGCCCGATCTGGCGCCGCCGATTCGAGATCCTGGTCGTCGTCGTCAGCCTGCTGATCGGCCTGCTCGTCTTCGTGGCCGCCGCAAGCCTGACCCCGGCGGAGATCCTGCCTCCCGCGCTACAGCGGGTTCAGGCCATGGCGGCGACGCCGGCTTTCCAGGCGCTGCTGGCCATCGTCGAGTTGACCCTGCTCCTGGTCGCGCTGGCCCTGACCGCCTATCACTTCCGCCATCAGCGGGCGACCGACTACATCACCCGCTTCAACTCCCAGGACTTCATCGATATCCGCAACCGGATCGACCTGTGGCTGCGGGACTATGACGCCAACCCGCTGCGCAAACGGGTCCACGAGGCTCAGCGGCAGGGGCAGCCGATCCCCGCGGAAGATGCCACCCGGTTGGATCACCTGGAGGCGCGCATGCTGCTCGAGGTGCGGCGAGACCTCGGCCTGCGCGACGGGATCCGCGCCTTTGCCAACCTGTTTCAGGAGGTCGGCGCGGCTTACGAGAATCGCACCGTCAGCGTGACCTACACCACCCGGGTGTTCGACTTCCTGGCACCGCACTACTGGGACCTGTTGCGCTTCTGGATTGATGACTACCGTATCGAGCGGCGGGACCCCACGCTCTACCGGGGGTTCGAGAAGTTCGTCGGCGCGCTGCGCCGGCGGCCGGGGCGCAATGAGCACCCGGAGCGCCTCGAGGAACATCTGCTGCTCCGTGAAGCCGCGAGCCCCAAGCGGCTGTTCGTCTTCGGCTACGGCTCGCTGCTCGAATCCCGCAGCCGCGGCAGGGTCATCGGCGGAACCAACTCCCGGCACGCGGTGCTGGACGGCTACGCCCGGGCCTGGAACACGGTCAACGGGGTGATCTTTCCCGACGAGATCCAGCCGCGCCCCGGGCTCTTTCTGGGGCTGGCCCTGACGCGGACCGGCGCCTGCAACGGGCAGGCCTACGAGTTGACCGCCGGGGAACTGGAGGCGATGGACGGGCGGGAGAAGAACTACGTCCGTATCGACGTCACCCCCTGGTGCCGGCTGGACGGTACCCCGATCGCCAACGCCGTGATCTACACCTACGTGCCCCGGCCGGAATTCACCTACGAGCCCGGACGAGATCGCGAGCGCTGGCCCGACCTGTGTATCCCGCAGAACTACGTCGACCTGGTGCAACAGGGCCTCGAGGAGCAGACCGCCCCGTTCCGTGAGGCCTTCGCCGCCCAGACCTGGCCCCAGCCCGATCTACCCCACGTCGAGGGGCGCTACCGCTTTCCCGACGCGGCCCAGAACCTGGCGACCGGCCGTGGAGAAGATCCCTCCTCTTGACCTCCTCGAATCGATCGGTGCGCAGCAAGAGCTGGGGCATCTTCCGCCTGTTGCTGACCTATGGGCTGGTCGGCGCGCTGCTGCTGCGAGCCACGCCGACCCCGTTCAGCGTTGCCCTCGGCGGCCTGTTCGCCGCCGCCGGCGAGGCGATCCGTTTCTGGAGCGCCGGGCACCTGACCAAGACCCGGGAACTGGTGACCTCCGGTCCCTACCGTTTCTCCCGCAACCCGCTGTACCTGGGCCGGCTCCTGATCTTCACCGGCCTGGCCCTGGCGGCGGAGCTTCCCTATCGGGCCAACCTGTTCGTGCTCTCCGCCGGCTACCTGGTGTTCTTCGCCTACTATCTGCCGCGCAAGGAGCGGGTCGAGCCGGCCCGGCTGCGGGAAGTTCACGGGGCCGCCTACGGCCGCTATTTCGACGCCGTTCCGGCGCTTTTCCCCTCCCTCCGCCCCTACGATCAGGACGGCGGCCGCCGCTGGGCCACCGCGCGCATGCTGCGCAACCGGGAACACTGGATGGTGCTGGCCCTCACCGCGATCTGGGCCTGGCTGACCTACCGGGCGTTCAACCCCTGATCGACACCCAAACCGTTGTTTCGCAGGGCGATGCGGCGTAAGCTCCGGTTACCCCCCCTGCCCCTCCGAGGAGGCAGCATGCAGCCCAGTCGTGGTTTGAGCCCCTTCGTCCCGGCGCGGACGTTCTCGCCGGCCCCGTGGCCGGTCCTGTGGCTGATCGGGTGCGCCCTGGCCCTGTTGCCGCTCTCCCAGGCCTGGGCCTACACCCCCGGCAGCGGCACCGTCTACAGCGACGACTTCGATTCCGGCCTGGACGCCGGTTGGGAGCAGGGCAACGGCTTCGGCCAGCCCTCCCCCTGGTTGGTCGTGCCCGACGGGGGCGACAGCTCCTTCCAGGCCGACGGCCAGGGGCCCTTCGTCAACTCCCCCTCGCTCCACGAGGCCCGGCACTTCGTGCGGCCGACCACCGCGACCACCTTCGCCGTCGCCATGGAGTTCCGCAGCGAACTGGGTAGCGGCTACCTGTTCCAGCTCGACATGCTGCAGCGAGCGCCGGAACTGCGTCAGTACCGGCTGCAGATCGACGAGAACGGCACGCCGTCGCTGTGGCGCAGCGAGGCGGGCGCGATGCAACTGGTGCTTGCCGGCGGGCCCAACGAGATCCCGGCCGGGGTGACCCGCTGGCTCAAGGTCGCCGTCGAGGAGGATGCGGGCGGGCATCCCCGGCTGCGCTTCCGCCACTGGACCGGCGGCGCGGCTGCCGAACCGGCGAGCTGGAACCTGGACTTCCTCGACACCCTGGACACCGTCGACCGCTTCCACGAGATCGAGCTGCGGGCGGACGGCGAGCGGGGCAAGCGAACATGGATCGACGACCTGGATGTGTGGGGAGACGCCGGCCGCGGCGTGGTCTCCTCGGTCGAACAGATCTACCTGGTGGAACTCAGCCATCTGGATATCGGCTTCACCGAGCCCCCCGACGACATCGAGGCCTTCGCCAAGACCCACCTGGACAGCGTGCTGAACAACCTGGCCGCCGATCCGGACTACCGCTGGTTCATCGAGTCCGGTTGGTTCCTCGAGAAGTGGTGGGAACGTTCGACTCCGGCGGAACACCAGAACATGATCTCCTGGCTGCAGAACGGCCGGCTCAGCCTGAGCGCCAGCTACGCCATGCAGACCTCGACCGCCCTGGGACACGAGCAGCTGATCCGCAACGTGTACTACGGCACCCGCCTGGCCCGGGAGCACGGCTTCCCGGTACGCACCTGGATCACCAACGACGTCCCCGGCACGACCCAGGCGGTGCCCGAGATCCTCGTTCGCGCGGGCATCGACTACTTCATCGGCGGCATGAACACCGGCTTCGGCGGGCAGGTCGACGAACCCGGTCACGGCGACCGACCGTTCTGGTGGGTCGGCCCTGACGGAAGCCGGGTGCTGGCCTGGCACACCTTCGACTCCTACGCCGAGGGCTTTCAGTACGGCTTCTCCTTCTTCGACAACCTGGCGGCGATGTACGACAAGCTGGCCCAGAAGCTGCCGGAGCAGGAAGAAGCGGGCTACCCCTACCCCGAGCTGATGTTGATGCGCGGCTTCGACAACCACTACCAGGGCTTCCACGCCCGCAACCTGGTCAACCAGTGGAACGCGACCTACGACACGCCGGTGTTCCACCTGGTCACCCCGGAAGAGTTCTTCGACATGATGCTGTCGAAGTACGGCGCGGAGGCGTTCCCCGAGTACTCCGGCGACTACGGCGCCGCCTGGTGCAACAGCCGCTCCAACGCCGCCCACACCCAGGCGCGGATCCGCCAGGCCCACCGGGACGGCCGGGCCGCCGAGGCGACCCTGGCCGCGGCCGCCTCCCTCGACGGCCAGCCCTACCCGAAGGATCAGATCGACCTGATGTACCAGAAGATGCTCGAGTCCGACGAGCACACCGGCGCCGGCGGCTGGCCCGGCTACTTCACTCCCGAGGAGATGGAGCGCAACAACACCATCCACCTGGGCTACGCCACCGACGCCCGGGATAACGCGGTGGCGCTCCGGACCCAGGGGCTCGATCGGATGGGAGCGCTGATCCCCGCCGCGGGGGACGGCATCGCCGCGATCAATACCCTGGGCCGTGCCCGGGACGGCTACGTCGAGAGTCCGGTCCCCGCCGGCCAGACGGCGGGGAACTTCCGCCTGATCGAGGTGGAGAGCGGCGCCGAGGTGCCCTATCAGGCGCTCAACGGCGGCAGCGATCTGCTGTTCCACGCGACCGCCGTGCCCGCCTTCGGCTACCGGTCCTACCGGATCGAACCGGGCGCGCCGACGGCGACTCCCCCGGGACTGTTGACCGTCACGGCCAGCACTCTCGAGAACGACTTCTACCTGCTGACCCTGGACACCGCCGACGGCAGCGTGCAGAGCCTGATCGAGAAGTCCAGCGGGCGGGAACTGATCGATACCGCCTCGGCCTACGACTTCAACGAGCTGGCCGCCAACGTGAAACAGGAGTACGACTTCCAGGCGCTCCCGGTGGCCCAACCTCCGACGACGGCAACGGTCAGCATCGAGTTGACCGGGCCGCTCCTGGCCTCGATCCGGGTGACCCGCACCGGGACGCCCCACAGCGAGACCATCTACCGGCTGCGCAACGGCGAGGACCGGGTCGAGATCGAGAACGTCCTCGAGCGGGACCTGATGCCCTACGTGCCCCAGGCCACGGCGGTGCGGTCCTACATGGTCACCATGCCCTTCGACATCCACGACTTCGAGATCCGCTCGGAGAGCACCACCCGCTTCCTCGATCCGCTGAACGACGGCTTCTCCCGGCCGAACCTGTTCGACTGGCACAACGTCGAGCACACCCTGGCCTTCTTCGACGGCCAGGGCGGGATCCACTACGCCCTGGACAGCGTGCTGGTGCACCACTTCGAGAACCTCTCGAGCCTGACCTCCACCACCTTCTCCAACGGAGACGCGCTACTGCTCTCCCGGCTGTACGACCGGGCCGACGAGTACGAGTTCGACGGCGGAACGGTCGGCTCCTTCACCGCGGAACCGGGGACGCCGTCGCGGTTGACCTACACCCACCACCTGCAGGGCACACCCTCGAGCTTCGACCCGGTGGCCGCCAGCCGCTTCGGCTTCGAGGCGCTGACCCCGCTGGCCGCGCGGACCCTGAGCAAGCGCCCGGGGAACCTGCACTCCGACGCCGCCTCGTTCCTCACCGTCGAGGACGCCGCGGTGCTGCCCTACACCATGAAGCAGGCGGACATCGGCGGCGGCCTGGTGCTGCGCCTGACCGAACTTACCGGCAACGCCACCGACGCCCGGGTCGCTTCCGACCTGCTGGCGCTGTCCCAACCCGAAGAGATCGAGGCCGATGAGGAGGGGGGCACGCCGCTCTCGATGGACGGCGACGGCTTCCGGGTACCCCTCGGCCCCTACGAGACCCGCACGGTGCGGGTCCAGGTCGCCGAGGGCTGGGCGCCGATCGACCTGCGAGTCGACAAGGACCCGGTCGGCGGCCGGGTGCTGTTGAGCTGGAGCGGCGGGGTGACCCCGTTCACCGTGCAGCGCGCCGAGGACGCTCCGTTCACCCTCAACCCCGCGGACCTGGCCGACGAGCAGGACATCGTCAGCTTCGACGACCCGGTGCTGGTCGACGGCAACACCTACTTCTACCTGGTGCGATGAGCCGGCACCGGCGACAGACCCGGCGGCCGACCCGGGCGGCGTTGGCGCTGCTGCTGGGCCTGGCGTCGCTGGCCGCCTTCGCTCACGGTGCGTCGCGCGGCCTGCACCTCCATCTGACGCCGGATCCGGCGCGGCCCGGCAGCACCCTGACCGTGGAGGTCGAGGCCGGCGAACCGGTGCGCCGGGTTCACGCGGGACTGGGTGAGCAGCGGCTGAAGCCCCGAGAGTTCGATCCTCCCCGGCGCAAGTTCGAGCTGGAGCTGAAGGTCCCGGCGGACGCGACGGCGGAGACCCTCAACGCCTTCGCCGAGGTCCGGACCGTGTCCGGCAAGACCCTGCGAGCCTCCGCGGTGTTGAGGATCCTACCGAAGAAGAGTGCCCCGACGCCGACGCAGAAGCCGAAGCCGTAGCCCCGGCAGGAGGCGATTCTAGCGAGCCCCAGCCGGCTTTCGCGCCAGGAAGATGGTGTGGCGCTGCCCCTTGCGACCGCGGGAACGGACCGTCTCGCTGCGGGCCGCAAACCCGGCCTGCTGCAGCCGCGCCTCGAAGGCGCTCGAGGGCGCGGCGGACCAGACCGCCAGCAGCCCGCCCGGCGCCAGCACCCGGTCAATCCGGCCCAGCCCCTGATGATCGTAGAGTCGATCATTGGTCGCCAGGGTCCAGGCGTCCGGTCCGTTGTCCACATCGAGCAGGATCGCGTCGAAGGGTTTGCAGCGGCCCAGGTACTGCACCACGTCGGCGACCTCGACCCGCACCCGCGGATCCTCGAAGGCATCGCTCCCCGACGAGGCGAAGCTGAACTTGCGGTTCCAGTCGACGATGATCTCGAAGTACTCGACAACCGTCAGCTGGGCATCGGCGGGGAACGCCTCCCGCGCCGCCTCGAGGGTGAAGCCCAGCCCGAGACCGCCGATCAACACGCGAGCGCCGGCGCCTCCCTGCAACCCCTCGGCAGCCAGGGTCCCGAGCGCCCGCTCCAATCCGGGAGCCCGGGTCGACATCAACTCATCCCCGTCCACATCGATGTAGTAGTCGCCGGCGTGCAGCGTCAGGGTCATCGACATGCCGTCGGGGGTAACCGTCGAGGCCAGCAACTCTCTGGGTTTCACGGGAGCTCCGCGGTCGGGCCGCCGAAACCGCTTCGGCATCCGGTCAGGAGTTTAGCCGGGAGCGCCGCTCACGGCCGGTCGAAAGCGTAGAGCCGGCCGTCCAGGCCGCCGACGAAGACCCGCCCGGCGGCAACGGCCGGAGACGAGGAGAAGCCCCAGACCCGCTCCGCGTCTCCCGGCGCCAGGGCGAACCGCCCCAAAAGCCGCCCCGATTCCCGCTCCACGGCCAGGAAGCGAGCCTGATGGTCGACCATGTAGCCCGCCACGCCGACGGTGCCGATGTAGACGGTTCCCCCGTCAACGGCGGGGGTGGCCCAGGCGGAGCCTCCGGTGTCGACGCTCCAGTGCCGGCGCCCCGTCGAGGGATCGAACGCCTGCAACAGTTGGGCGTCCGACGAACCGACGTAGGCCAGACCACCGGCCAGAACCGCCGACGACTCGATCCAGGAGAACCACAGGTAGCTGCGCCAGCGTATCGCGCCATCCTCGAGTGCCAGACCGAACAGGTCGTAGCTGCGGCTACCGACGATCGCCAGGCCGTCGTGGATCACCGGCGACGAAGGTACCGGCGCTCCGCTGTCGAATTTCCAGCGCAGGCCGCCGGTGGCCGCATCGAGGGCGTAGACGAAGCCGTCGCAGCTACCGAAACAGAGGACGCCCCCGGAGACCGCCGCGTTCCCGGTGATCGAGTCCCCCGCCTCGAACCGCCAACGAATCTCACCGCTCGCCGCTTCGAGGGCGACCATCGCTCCCGACGCCGTTCCCAGATAGATCGTGTCGCCGACAACCAGCGGGGACGCCGCCTGGTGGTCGTAGCGATAGCCGCTCTCGCCGTAGGGCACGCGGCTGCGAGGCGCCTCGACCGCGACCGCCCACACCCGATCGCCGTTCGACCGATCGAGCCGGTAGAGCTTGCCGTCGTCCGAGAAGACCAGCAGGTCATCGCCGAGGAACGTGGGGCGGCTGCGCACCGCGCCCTCGGCGGCAAAGCGCCAACGTTGGGCACCGTCCAGGTCCACGGCCCAGACCATGCCGGAATCGTCGCCGAAGTACGCGCCTGTTTCATCCGCCCCGATCCCGCCCCAGATCGCGGCGGCGGCCTCGAAGGTCCAGGCGGCATTGAGCTCCGGCGCGTCGGCTTCGCCGGCCGGAGCGGGAGGCGCGAGCTCGACCCGCCGGAAGGTCGCCGGAATTCGGTGGACCGGAACCAGCGCCGCCGGAAGATCCCCCTCGAGGGTGTCCGACACCGGGTCGTAGGTCAGCCGGAAGGGGCCGGCCTGAAGCTCCGACCCATCCAGGGTGGCCGGCCCCATGGCCAGGCTGTGGACGCCGAGAGCGGGCATGCCGAGATCGACGCTGAGTTGACCCGCCTCGTCCTCGACGATCTCCAGCACCACCCGGCCGCTCACCCCCTGAAACACCGGCGCCGCCTCCCACACCCCGGCGGGGCCGGCGGGGCCGGCGGGCGGCTCAGTCCCGCAGGCACCCATCAGCAACAACGAGCTCGCCACGGCGGTTGTCCAGAATCTGTTCATGTCCGGTCTTACGCGGCGAACAACCCCGGAGTTATCCGAAGGGCCGAAGCGCCCTCCCGGCGGCGACACCTCCAGGGAGTTTGAATCGTCTCCAAAACACTCCCGATTCGCCCTTGGGCAACGGGCAAAACCGGAGTAACCCTATGGCGTCGCGCTGTGCGACAACTCGAGGAGGGCCGCATGCGATCCGAAGACAAGATTCCCCCAACCTCCCGACGGAACTTCATCCGCCTGGCGGCAGCCGGCGGCGTCGTGGCCACGACGATTCCCCTGTCGGGTTCGGTTTCCGCGATGGAAGATCGCGGAAGCCCGACGCTGATCGATCTGCAGGGCACCAATCGCCGCGCCCGCACGGCGCTGCGGCTGCGGATCGAGGCGGGCACCCGGCAGCTGGAGCAAACCGCGACCAGCGATGCCGTCGACAACGGCGACGAGGCGCGCTACGACGACCGGCGCGGCTCGTTCTACAAGACCCTGCCGCAGAACGAGTACGGCGAGGTCGACACCTCGAGCTACGACCTGCTGGTCGAGGCGCTGAACAAGCGCTCCGCCGAGGCGATCGATGCGGTGCCGCTATCGTCCAGCGCCGACCGCGCCCTGGCCAACCCGCTGGCCGGACTCGCCTTCGAGATGATCGGCCCGGACGCCTGGGCCCTGCGCATGCGACCGGCGCCGGCCTTTGCCAGCCCCGAAATGGCAGCCGAGATGGGCGAGGTCTACTGGCAGGCGCTGACCCGGGACATCCCCTTCACCGACTATGGCGAGGACGCGACCATCGGCGACGCGGTGCGGGATCTCAACAGCTTCTCCCACCTGGTGGGCGGCGGCGAAATCACCGTCGGCAACCTGTTCCGAGGTGAAACTCCGGGCGACCGGGTCGGCCCCTATCTGAGTCAGTTCCTCTGGCTGCCGGCCCAGTTCGGGTTGGCGCGCTTCGACCAGCAGTTCGAACTTCCCAGCGCCGGCGAGGACTTCGGCACCTCGACCGACGGGTGGCTGGCGATCCAGCGCGGCGTCTCCCCCCGGGACAGTGCCCGGCTGGATGTCGGCCGGCGGCACATCTCCACCGCCCGGGACCTGGCCGAGTACGTCCACGTCGACGTCTCCTACCAGGCCTACCTGACCGCCGCCCTGATCCTGCTGGGCTTCGGGTCGGACACGCTGGATCCCGAGAACCCCTATTTCGAGAAGGACAACCAGGTTCCCTTCGTGACCTTCGGCCCGCCGGAGATTGTCGACCTTGTGGCCAAGGCGGCCAACGCCGCGCTCAAGGCCGCCTGGTATCAGAAGTGGTTCGTCCATCGCAGGCTGCGCCCTGAGGTCTTCGCCGCCCGGGCCGCCTTCCAGGCCAGCGGTGAGCGGGACTACGGGCTGCACCAGGAGATCTTCGACTGCGACGCCTCGAACCGGGTGCTGGACGCCCAGGGCAACCTGCTGTTGCCCCTGGCCTACCCCGAAGGCTCGCCGACCCACCCCGCCTACCCGGCGGGTCATGCCGCCGTCGCCGGCGCCTGCGCCACCATGCTCAAGGCGTTTTTCGACGAGGACTACGTCTTCGAGGAGCCGGTCCAGGCCAGCGCCGACGGCTCTCGGCTGGACCCCTGGCAGGGAGAGACGCTGACCGCCGGCGGTGAGATCAACAAGCTCGCCGCCAACATCTCCCTCGGCCGGGACGCCGCGGGGGTGCACTACCGCTCCGACGGCATCGACGGGATGAAACTCGGCGAGGAGGTCGCCCTGGGT
>CAZBZH010000071.1:0-10471 GCA_964496265.1 uncultured Acidobacteriota bacterium
AGCAGGTCGCGGCGAAGTTCGGCGCAGAGCACCCGGTCCGGCCGCGCCGCCGCGTGGCGGTAGCCCGCCGAGCGCGGGCTCAGGCGGTAGGTTCCGTTCTGCCCGGCGGCGACCCCGATACGCCGGTAGCTCTCGATGACCGAGTCGGCCCAGTCCGCCGGGGCCAGGAGGTTGCCCTCGGGGTCCTCGGTGATCAGGTCGACCTCGGGGCGGACCGGCCAGCCGGCGTAGGTCTCGGGCTCGTAGGCCTTGCGCAGCGCCTGGACGATGCCGGCGTCGACGTCGGTGATGTTGACCGAGCGGGGAGCGTAGCTGTGCAGGCAGAGCGCCTTCCCCCCCTGGTCGTCGCAGACGGCGGCGTAGGCCCGGTCGGCGACCTCCTGGTAGCCGGCGTGGAGCTCCGTCAGCAGCTCCCGGTCCCGTGGGTCTTCGATGTAGCCGGGGAAGGGGGGCGTGAGTTTGACCCCGTCATCGTCTCCCCCCTCGAGGACGCGGTTGAGGTCGACGAAGGTGCGGGGGACCCGGCCCAGCAGCACCAGGGTACGCCGGGGGCGTTCGTCGGCGGCACGGCGTACGTCATCGAGCAGCGCGCCGGTCGCGCCGGTAGCATCGGCCAGCGGCGGAGCCGAGGCGAACTCGCCCGCCAACTGCAGGCCGACCGCTCGGGCACACTCGGGGGTACCGATGTCGGTGTTGACGAAGAAGAACGCCTGCAGGTCCTCGGGCAGCGTGCTGTGAAGCCGCGATTGGAGCGCGGTGTAGTCCGTTGCCCGGGTCGCGCCGTGAGGGATCTCGATCAGGAGATCGATCGGGCCCTCGGCCGGCCCGTACCACTCGACGTCACAGACTCCCTCGATCGACTCGATGTCCTGCATGGTGCCTCGATGTGCGCCTGCCGGACTAGCCCTGCATGGTCGGCGCGAGGCCCCCTTTGTACAACACCAGATCGCTGTACGCATCCATGCTGTGGGTGTTGAGCCCCTTGGCGTAGAGCTGACTGAACGAGGTGCCCAGGGACCAGCAGTTGCCCACGTGCTTGTAGGACAACACGGGCACGTGGGTCACCGGGTCGAGGGGCCGGGAGATGCGCCAGGAACGATGGGACCGGGCCACGTTGCAGTAGCTCGTTGCGATGGTGCGGTTCCACCAGCGGGAGAAGGTCTTGTTGCCCACCCGCGGGCTGCCGAAGTTGTAGAGCACCGGGTTGAAGTGGGTCGTGGCGGAGAGGTCCGCCGTGGCCAGGGTGGCCAACGCGCCCCCCAGGCTGTGCCCGGTGATGTAGAGCGCGGTGTTGCGGGCCAGGGTGTCGGCGGCGGCCCGGGCCGCTCCCTCGCCGACGATCGGCGTCAGCAGCTTGACCGCCCGGACATCGAGCCAGCTCGGCTTGCGCAGGGTCGCCAGCGACGTGCACGCCTCGTGGATCTTCATCCGGCAGGCCATGTAGGCGTTGAGGAAGCCCTGATGCACCTTGCCCTGGCCGAAGGGGGTCGGGGTCATGTGCTGGTCCATGTCGGTCTGCCAGTCCGGCGAGAACAGGAAGCTGCCGCAGGTCCCGCGGAAGCAGATCACCAGTTCCCGGCGGTAGGCCAGGGGCAGCTTCAGCGCGTAGCGGATCCGATTCTCCGCCACCTGACTGGACCGGGCGGTGTGGGCCGCCTGCTGCCGGGACAGCCCGTCGCCGACCACACTCGAGGCGAACTGCAGCAGATGCTGTTCGAGGGGCGAGAGTTTGAGGCAGATCAGGCCGAACAGGGTGGCCCGCCGGGTTCGGGTTCCGCTGACGGTGCGGAAGTTACCCATCAGGATGAAGTCCTTGTACTCCGGCTTGAGCACGCCGTTCCGCACAAAGCCCGACAGGTCGTCGCCATAGGTGTAGGTGCTCAGCTCGCCGCTGTAGGGCTGGTAGACCGAGTTGGCGAACTGGGCCAGCATCGCCGCGACGTGGCGGTTGAGTCCCGTTGAGGTGGATGCCGCAAGCTCATCGGGATCTTCGGCGCGGCCTTCGAGCTTTCCGGTGACTCTCTTGGCGGACATGACACCCTCCCTGGTGAGTATCCCGTACGTGATGAACAGCGTCAGGTGACGGCGAGGACCCTCAGGATATCCGCACGAATCAGGAGCGCGGTTTGCGGATCAGATCCTCGCCGGCGATGACCGGTGTGTCGTCAAGAGACTCGAAGTCGGCGTAGCGCCGCGCCAGGGCCCGGGCCTTCTTGCGCTGAGCGTCGTCGAGCTGCTCCTCGAGGCCCTGCTGCCGGCCGGCGGCTGCGGGAAAACCGTTGCGGCGCGAGGCGTCGAGCCAGGCCCAGGCTTCGGCCAGATCTCCGTCGACCCCCTTGGACAGGGCGTACTGCATGCCCAGGTAGTACTGGGCCTGGGAGTGCCCCTGTTCGGCGGCCAGCCGGAACCAGTCGGCGGCCTTGGCCGGGTCGGCTTCGACCCCCTGGCCGTGGAACCAGTAGCGCCCCAGCATGAACTGGCTGGCGGCGTGGCCGTTCTCGGCGGCCCGGGTGGCCCAGGCGATTGCCTGGCCTGGGTCCGCCTTGACCCCCTTGCCTGCCATGTAGAGGGTGGCCAGCATGCCCTGGGCCGAGGGGACGTTGCGCTCGGCGGCCTCCCGGTAGAGCCGGGCGGCCTCCGCGAGATCTTCGGGTACGCCGGTGCCGCTGTAGTGCATGGTCGCCAGGTTGGCGTAGGCCCGGCCGTGCCCCTGGGAGGCGGCGGCCCACAGCAGATCCCGGGCCCGCTCCAGGTCCTGCTCCACGCAGGTGCCGGTGTAGTGCATGGTGCCCAGGATGCTCTGGGCGTGGGCGCTGCCTTCGTTGGACAGATTGCGCCAGATCTCGGCGGCCTCGTCGCAGTCCTGCTTCCAGTAGGCCGCGTTGGCCTGATCGAGCCGGCCGGCTTCGTTCTCGATCTCAGCGGCGCGCCCATGGGGCGTGGCGAGCAGGAGCGTGGCCAGCAGTAGTGGGGCGAGCAGGAGCAGGGGAAGAGAACGTCGGCGCATGAGACACCACTCCGGGAGAAGTCGGGGCCGGGAACGAGTCGAGTCTAGCACCGGGGGGACCGGCTGCAAGGCCGGCCGGCAGCCCGGTTCCGCGGGCTACTCGGTCGTGAAGCCCATGCGGCCCTGCTTGCGGTTCAGGGCCAGCTCGAAGGGGTTTGCCGCCGGGTGGTAGGTCGCTTCCAGCCGCTCCCGGTAGGGCTCGAGAGAAGCGGCGATCGCCGGGGGCAGCCCGTCCTGCCAGGGCACGCGGCCCCGGTCGCTGCGCAGCGCCTGCAGCTCCTGTTCGAGTTGCCCGCGCCACTCGGCGTTGTCGGCCGGCACCGATTCGAGCTGCTTCTCCAGCCCCGCCACCAGGGCGTCCCGCACCTCGCCATCGTGCATCATGCCCATGTTCATGGTCATGTCGATATTGGGGTCGGCGCTGTCCATCGGTCCCGCTTCCGGATCCCTGCCGAGCATGGCGAAGTAGGCCAGGCAGTAGATGTAGCCGTACTCGCCGAAGCCCATCTGCTGGGCCATCAACGCCTCGTTGCGGGCGGCGAACAGGTCGCCCATGCTGCCGCCCATGCCGAAGGCCGCGCCGGTCATGTTCCAGGCCGCCAGCAGCTTGTCCATGGTCGGCGCTTCGTCCAGTTCGCGGATCTGGTCTTCCGAGGTGGGGAAGCTGCCGAACACCCGGGCGATCTCATCCCGCGCCGGCTGGGTCGCGTCCCGTACGGCGAGGAACGCCTCCATGCGGTCGGCGGGAATCGCGCCGTCGGCGGGGGGCACGTAGCCCTCGCGGCCGCCGAAGTTCTGCTCGATCTCCGAACGCAGCTCGACCGCGTCGTTGAAGCCCTTGGTCATGCTGCGCACGCCCATCACGCTCCAACCGATGAAGAGCGCGATGAACAGCACCACCGTGCCGCAGCCGGCCGCGGTGCAACCGAGGACCCAGCGGGGAAAACGAGCCTTACTCTGGGTCTCACTCACGAACGTACTCCGAAGCCGATGCGTCGTGCGATCGGTCCGATCCAGCCCAGCAGGCTGTTGGTCGACGAGAGAACCTCCCGCCACAGTTCCCGGTAGGCCTGGGCCGCCGCGCTCGACGGAGCGAAGGCGGTCACCGGTGCGCGCCGGATGCCCATCTTCTCCACGTCGCTGGCGTAGGGAATCGACGTCTCGAGGAAGTTGTAGGGGGACTCCTTGGGCACGCTGCTGCAGACCTCGCGGTGCATCGCCCGCCGGCGATCGACCATGCAGAAGAACGGCATGACCTTGAGTTTGCCCGGGCCCTCTTCCTTGAGGTGGTCGCGGAGCTGCTCCAGGGTGCGCAGCGACAGCGTCGTCGGAATCGTCGGCACCAGCAGCGCATCGGCGGCGACGAACACACTCTCCGAGACCACCGAGATGCTCGGCGCGCAGTCGACGTAGAGATGATCGTAATCGTCGGCCAACGGGCCGATCAGCTTGGCCAGGCGTTTACGCGGCTTCGTGGTCGAGTCCAACGCCAGGTCGAGATTGCGATAGGAGAAATCGGCGGGCAGCAGGTCGAGGCCGCGGTAGTCGGTGCCGCGGATATGCCGCTCCAGCGGTTTGCGTCCGCGGACCAGTTTGCGGGCGCCCCCCTTGATCTTGGGCTGTACCCGGAAGTAGAAGGTCGCCGCCGCCTGGGGATCGAGATCCCACAGCAGGGTGCGCGCGCCCGACGCGGCCGAGAGGTGGGCCAGGTTGACCGCCGTCGCCGTCTTGCCCACGCCTCCCTTGATGTTGTAGACCGCGAAGACCCGCACTCGAATGCCTCGTCCGGGAACGGGGCCGCCTGCCGCGAAGCTGCGGGGGTTTGCGACCGCTTCCCTGGTTGGAAACCCGGTATGTTATGTCAGATCAAGGTTTTTGGTCAACGCGGCGAGGGCTCAAGTTCCCCCGTGGCCGGCCGATCTGGAGGGCATGTCCCGTCTAGCTCGATCGGTCTGTTCGTGTGTCGTCGTCCTTTGCCTGTGGGCTCTGGCTGGTCCGCCCGCCTCGCAGGCCGCCGACGGGCAGGGGCTACGCGTCGTCCAGAGCGTGCCCGGCCTGGATCTCGGCGAGGAACCTCGTCCCGAAGCGCCCGACTTCTACCTGGCCCTGGAACCGGGGAGCGAGACCCCCGAACGGGACGAGCTGCTCGACGTGTTTCGCAGCCGGCGGATCGGCACCGGAGTCGTTCATAACCGTTTCGCCGTGCTGCGGGTGCTGCGGGTCTATCCCGAACATGTGATGGCGCGTCTGGAGTCGCTGGAGACTGTCGAGGAGGGGGTGGTGCTGCATCCCCGCGGGGTGATGGTCGGCGACATCGCCCGGCGCCGGGCCCGGGCGGACCGGCCCGCCGATGGGCCGGAGGTCGATCTGGCCATGCTCGAGCCCTCGCGGGAGCTCTACCGGGAGCCGGAGTACAGCGAGTTGCCCTGGCCGCCGACGTCGGACAACCCGATGATCGCGGAGTTGCCTTCTACCGCAGCGGCCGATCCGCGGTCCCGGGCGCCGATCGAGACCGCGGCCAACAAACCGATGCCGGTGCGAAACGGGGACGACAAGCTCGAGTTCCTGCTGCTGACCGAGGAGCCGCTCTCGTTCCCCGCGGGCGTGCTGTTCGAGTTGGACAAGGCGGAGTTGCGCCCCGAGGCCAGGCAGGCCCTCGACGTCGCCGCCGCGACCTTCGCCGGGCAAGGGCAGGGCAAGGTACGGGTCGCCGGCCACACCTGCGACCTGGGCAGCGACACGTACAACACCGACCTGGCGAAGCGCCGGGCCAACGCGGTGTTCGTCTACCTGGCCTCGAAGGGGGTGTCGCCGGAGCGCATGACCGTCGAGGCTTTCGGCGAGAGCAAGCCGCGCAACGCCAACGGCTCCGAGCCCGAGCGCATGCTCAACCGCCGGGTCGAGCTGCACTTCGACGGGCCGGCGCCCCGGGATGTCACCGCCGAGGCGTCACCGCTTCCCTGATCGCTACGCGTCGTCTCCGGTATCCGAATCGTCCGCGTCGTCACGGGGACCCGGTTGCGGGGCCGGCCGGCTCGGCGCGGCCGCTCGACCGGGTTTGACCTTGTGGTCGGCGTTGGTCGTCTCGTTGGCCACGATCATCGCGTCGCGGATCTGACCCGCCAGATCGTTGAGATGCCCCGGCGAGTGAGGCATCAGGATCGTGTTGGACACCGACGACGCTCCGATCTCTTTCAGCGTGTCGAAGTACTGGGTCATCAGGATCAGGTTCATCACATCCTGAGCCGAGGCGCCGGGGATGCTCTTCTGGAAATCGTCCACCGACTGCTGTAGGCCCTCGACGATGGCGATGCGCTGGTCGGCGATACCCTTACCCGAGAGCGCCTTGCTCTCCGCTTCCGCCTCGGCGGCCTTGACCTTGAGGATCTTCTCCGCTTCACCCTTCTCGGTGGCGGCGACGCGCATGCGGGTGGCGGCGTTGATCTCGTTCATCGCCTCCTTGACCTTGGCGTCGGGATCGATGTCGGTGACCAGCGCCTTGACGATGCCGTAGCCGAAGTCATCCATCACCTGGGCCAGCTCGCTCTTGACCGCAACGGCGATGTCGTCCTTCTTCTCGAAGACGTCGTCGAGAGGGATCTTGGGCACCTGGGCGCGGACCACGTCGAAGATGAACGAGGTGATCTGCTGCTCCGGGTTATCCAGTTCGTAGAACGCTTCCTTGATCTTGTCCTTGAGCACGTTGTACTGCACCGAGACCAGCACGTTGACGAACACGTTGTCGTGGGTCTTGGTCTCGACCCGCACGTCGAGCTGGCGCACCCGCAGGTTGACCGTGCCGGCGACCTTCTCGATGAAGGGGATCTTGGTATGGAAGCCGGCGGGGGCCACGCGCTTGAACTTGCCCATGCTCTGCACGATCGCCGCGGACTGCTGGTGGACGATGAAGAAGAACGGGCCGGTGGTGGTGCGCACCCGTTTCGCCATGCGTTTCATCTGGATCGCCATGGAACCCTCCTCGTAGCGTTGATGCCCGGAGGTTCGCGGCCGGGCGGGGAATCACGTTGTACTACACCCGCGGGCGGTTTGTATTCGGGGAAGGGTGGATCGAGGAGCGGGAGGCTGGGGTTTCCGCTGGCCGAGGCCCGGCGGTAGTGGCGCTGGCGTGGGTGTTGGCGCTGGCGGGATTGAGGACTCGGAGGAGTGGTTGGGGCAGAGAGTCGGGGCAAAGAAAAAGGGCCGGGGGAGCCCCGGCCCTTTTGGTTGATCGGTGTGCCGCTTGCGGCTCGGCGCCTGGTTGGGGCGCCGGACCCTCCTTCGCCTAGGCTTCGGAGGGTGATCTTCCTCGCTGCGCTCGGAAGATCAGAAATTGAAGCCGAGACCCAGCAGGAAGCCGGTGGAGTCGACCTCGCCGCTGTAGTCGGTGGCGGTGGTCATCTGACGGGTGAACTCCAGGGTCTGCGAGCGGTAGCCGGCGCGCAGGTCCATGAACGGAGCGACCTTCCAGGCCACGCCGAGCTGATACTCCTGGCCTTCCAGTTCGGCGAACACATCGCCGGCGGCGTTGTCGTAGTCGTCGAGCTCGGGCATCAGGGTGTAGTGGCCGAAGATCTGGACCATCGAGGCGACACCGATCCGGGCTTCGAGGGTCGCCCGGGGGCCGGAGGTTTCGACCAGGACCGGCAGCACGCCGGACTCGGTGAAGTCCATGTCCGACCAACCGAGGCCGAGCGCCAGGAAGTTGTTGTCGGTCACGCCGAACAACCGGAACATCACGTCGGCGCTCAGGTACTCGGCGTCCTCTTCGTTGAGGTCCCCCAGGTCCGAGCTGAAGGTCTCGGCGCGTACGCCGACTTTGCTGGCGAACCACAGCTCGCCGCGGAAGCCGGGAGCGCCGGCGTCGATCGAGACATCTTCGATGTCGGTGCTGCGGTCGAAGTCGGTCTGCCACCAGACCAGGCCCACCTCGCCGTCGATCGGGCCGACCGCGAATGCAGGAGCGGCCAGCACCAGGGCGGTGAGCGCGAAACAAGCGATACGGATGGACTTGAACATCATGATCTCCAATAGGGCGTCCGGCCGCAGGTTCGGCGGGATACGCACATGGCAAAGATGACCCCCGCCGTGGCCCCGCGCAAGTGTCGGGGGTTTCCGGGTTTTCCGGAAAGGGGTCCGGGAGCTTAGTCGAGCCCGGCGATGCCCCGTAACCGCTCCATATCCTCGTCGACATAGAGCCGCAGGGCGCGGAAGCCCTCTCCTGCCTCTCCGTGGTGGCGTGGATCGACGGGCAGGTCCGGATGGGCCAGACGGCGGGCCTCGGCGGTGCGCCCGCAGGCGGCCAGCAGGGCCGCCAGATCGTGGGTCACGTCGATCCGGCGGGGCAGCGCCCGACGAGCGGCCTCCAGATCGCCGATGCCCTCGCAGTTCGAGCGATAGAGCAGGGTCTTGCCCCGCAGCGCCACCAGGGCGAAGTCGTCGGGCCGCAGGGCAATCCCCTCACCCAGCAGCGTCTCGGCCTGGGACAGGGTCGCCACACCCGGGTCGCTCTGGATGCCCTGATCCCGCGCCCGGTGCAGCAGGGTCTCCCCGAGTCGGAGCCGGGCGGTGGGGTCGGAGGGGTTGCAGGTCAGCACCCGGCGGAAGTGCCCCTCGGCCTTGTCCCAGCGACGGCTGCGCAGAGCGACGAGCCCCAACCCGTTCTCGACGTCGAGGGAGGCCGGCGCCAGCTCCAGGGCGGCCTCGAGATGCTCCCGGGCGGACTGCAGATGTCCCGGGTCGTTGTGGGCCAGCAGATTACCCAGGTGGTAGAGCGTGTCCCGGTAGCTCAGCGCCGTGATGGCGTCGACATCCCGTTCCGTGCGCTCGATCTCCAACCGGTAGCGGCCGGGGAGACCGGCGTCGACGTAGTCCCGCAGTGCCCGGTTCGCCTCCCGGGGGCGCATGCCCAGGGCGCTGCGGAAGGCTGCGGCCGCCGGCTGGCCGAGATGCAGGCGCTCTTCGAAGTCGGCGATCTCCTCCCGGGTGAAACGCCCCGAGAGCCAGATGTAGTGCACCAGCGCCCAACTCTGGGGATAGAAGATGCGCGGGATGTTGCCCTCGAAGTAGCGGGGCGGGTTGTCGCCCAGCCGGAAGAACTCTTCCAGCGGGATGAGCGAACCCTGCTTCAGCAGGCTAAGGTGTATCGGCGGCGCTTCACCGAGGATCGCCTTGTGCTTGCGCTGGCGCACGGTGCTGTACAGTTCGGCGATGCCTTCTTCGAACCAGATCGGCAGGCGCTGCCCCCGGCGGTTCAGATAGTGATGGACGAACTCATGGCGGGCGGCGCGAGCCGGGTTGACCGCACCCGACAAGGCGATGAAGTCGCCGTCCCGGTGGCCCAGGAACATCCCGTCGATGTGGGCCGGACGGTCGCCACTGAGAAACTTGTAGGGCCGGAAGCTGCGATCGTTCTGGAACAGGTAGACCGTCAGCGGGTGCGTTTCCTCGGTAGCCTGCGGATGCAGTACCTGGAGGATGCGGCTCATCGACTCCATCACCGCGGCGATGCGGGCGACCTTCTTCGGCCTGGCGTTGCTCAGCAAGGTGAAGCCGTCGCGGTCCAGGCGGTTCCAGGTCGCGTCGGGATCGGGTAGGCTCGCGGCGGCTACGCCGGAGGCGGCGAGAAGGCCGATCAGGACTGAGGCGATGAGACGAAGATGAGTCACGCGTTCCCCGGCTAGGCGGTTCGTTGTTCCCGTTTTCGTCACAAAACCTAGGTCCCGGGTTTTTACGGGACCACTCGGAACGGGCCGTGTTCCCGGGGTTTTTTGTTACATTCCGAGGCCCAGGCGAATCCGGAGCGAAGCTTCGGTGACCAATTACAGAAACGAAAGACCGAGAGAGGGCGACCGAGATGAAGCTGGCTACCTGGAACGTCAACGGCTTGCGCGCGCGGCAGGACTTCGTGCTGCACTGGTTGCGCTCGCGCCAACCGGACGTGGTGGGTTTTCAGGAACTCAAGCTCACCGAGGAGCAGTTCCCCTTCGACCTGTTCGAGGCCGAGGGCTACCGCTCGGCGATTCACGCCCAGAAGAGCTGGAACGGGGTGGCCGTGCTCTCGAAGCATCCGCTGGAAGTCCGCGAATGCGGACTCCCCGGCGAGGAAGCCTTCGGCGCCCGCTTGATCTCGGTGGATGTCGAGGGCATCCGCTTCATCACGATCTACGCGCCCAACGGCAAGACCCTGGAGCACGACGACTACCCGAAGAAGCTGGCCTGGTACGACCGGCTGGCCGAGTGGCTGGGGGAGCACGTAGCCGACGGACAGCCGGCCATGCTCTGCGGCGACTTCAATATCTGCACCGAGCCGATCGACAGCTGGAACGAGGACCTGCTCAAGGGACGGATCTTCCACACCGACGAGGAGCGGGCGCGGATGCAGGCGCTGGCCGACGGCGGCTGGATCGATTCCTTCCGCCGGCTCAACCCCGACGCCCAGGTGTTCTCCTGGTGGGACTACCGGGG
>CAZBZH010000071.1:10571-12361 GCA_964496265.1 uncultured Acidobacteriota bacterium
CCGGCCTCCTACTCCTTGGGCACCAGCGTCAGCGTGTGCAGCGTCGCCCCGGGCAACAGCGGCGACCGCGCTCCGTCAACCCAGGCCTGATGGTCCGTCTTGTAGAAGGGTGAGCGGGGATGCCCGCTCTGCCCGCCCGGCATGTGGAACAGCGCCCGCTCCTCCCGCCCCGGCGTGATCGCGAAGCGTTCCGACGCGCCGGAAGCGGCTCCCTGCACCCGCGGCATGTGGGCATCGCCGGGCAGCGGTTCCGCCGGCATATCCAGTTCCAGCCCCAGGTAGTCCAGCAGTTGCTGGGGCACCTGGCCGCTGAAGTGGTGGGTCATCGCCAGGGTGTTGCGCTTGCCCCAGGTCAGTCCAGCCAGGGTATCGCCGTCCTCGCGCACCTCCTCGATGACCTTGTCGATCACGTCCAGCAGCAGCGCGTCCCAGTTCTCGAAGTCCGGGTGCAGCAGGTGCAGCGGCCGCTCCTCGATCAGGCGGCGCACCGGCTCCTCGTACTGGGAGTGGAACAGCGCGCCGATCTCCGCCGGTCCGACCAGCGGCTCCATCACCGCGATGGCGGTGCGGATGCGGAAGAAGCGCACCAATCGATACGCGGCAGAGTCGATCGACGCCCGGCCGGTCCAGTTTTCGCGCAGCACCCGGGCCAGCTCGTCCCGTCCCTCGCCGGGTTCGCCGGCCTCGAGGGTGGTCAGCAGTAGTTCCTTCCACCACTCGAGGAACAGCGCCCGGTCGTCGAGGCCGACCTCCAGGATCGCCCCTTCATCGGGACTCTCGAGCGCCAGCAGGTCGTCGCGAATCTGTAGCTGCCGCGCGCCGAGGGCGAAGCCCTGGTTGCCCAGCACCTGCGCCGGTTCGCCGCCGATGATCCGGGCGTTGGCGGTCCACAGGTAGCCGGACTCGGGATCGACCACCCTGGGATACTCGGAAGGCTCGAGGAAGCCGTTCCAGCGCCGGGTGCCGTCGGCCCAGGATCCGCGGAAGCGGCCGTCATGCCCTTCCCGCCGGGGGATGCGTCCCATGATCGTCCAGCCGATACGTCCGCTGCGATCCCCGGCGACGAAGTTCTGCGCAGGGATGCCGCAGAGGTTGGCCTGCTCCATCGCCTCTTCCAGGGTGCGCTTCTTGAGCAGGTCCAGCGAACGCAGGTTGATCGCCTCGAGGTCGTGGGCCACCCACTTGAGCGCCATCAGCGGCTCGGGGTTCTCCTCTTCCTCGGCGTCCTCATCTTGCTCGGGCTCGGGGATCACCGGGCCCCAGATCGTCTCGCGGATCTCGAGGGTCTCGCTCTCGCCTCCCGCCAGCTTGATCTCCTCGGTGTAGGTCTCGAACTCCCGGTAGCCGTCGGGCGTCAGGTAGCGCTCGGGGTTGTCCGGGTCGAGCTCCAGCTCGATCACGTCGACCCAGTCGCCGTAGCTGTTGGTGAAGCCCCAGGCGATGTCCCCGTTGCTGCCGGCGACCAGGCCGGGCGTTCCGGGCAGGGTCACGCCGACGGCGCGGCGCTCCTCACCGGTCTCCTCGTCGGGCCAGATCAGCACCATGCGATACCAGATGTGGGGCACGTCCAGGCCCAGGTGCATGTCGTTGGCCACGATCGCCTCGCCGCTGGCCGAGTGGCTGCCGGCGACCGCCCAGCTGTTGCTGCCCAGGTGGATCGCAAACGCGTCCCGCTCCGAATCGAGGAATGCGACCTTCTCTTCCTCCTCGGCCTTCTGCTCCTCGAACCAGTCCTGCCAGGGCTGCATGCTGCGGATGTCGACCTGATCGGCGGTGGGCATCGGCACCGG